>JBECKW010000318.1:0-30576 GCA_040235505.1 Desulfobacterales bacterium | reverse complement strand
GCCGATAGACGGGGGGATAGATGGGGAAGGCAGGGGAACAAATGCTCGGGGGGGAGTTGGATACAGACACGACCCGCAAAAAGAAAGTCGTTTGGGGGGTGTGCACCACGATAGGGCTGGCGTTGATTTTCGGCGTTTTGCTTCACTCGGGTTGTGGGCATGATGATTCTAATGCATTGGAATCAAAACAGCTTGTTCCTCATAATGCAATTCGACTGGATGGGGGTGCCGATAGCGAGTCCTATCTGAAAATATCTTCAAAAACCGAGGGAGAATCCGCTGTCACCGTCATCAACGGCGGGCACTTGACCCTTCACGACGCGACGATCTGGAAAATCGGGGATGAAGCCAGCGGCAGTCCGACTTACGCTATGGGGGCCGGGAAAGGAGATTCGTCACCGGGTGCTGAAAACGCCGGAGGGCCGCCGCCGGTCGGACCGAGGAGCAATGAGATCCCGGGGAGCGATTTACCTGGCAACGGAGTGACCGAAGGCTCGAAATCGAATCCCGACACCGTGGAGGACACGAATCCGGGCCCGGGTGCCACACATGCAGGCGTGTTTGCCGGAAGCGGCGGTATTGTTTCGCTTTCCAATGTTTCCATTGAAACCGGGATAGGGGAAGGAACGGGTATTTATTCCTCCGGGGAGGGCTCTTCGGTTATCCTTGAAAACGGAACCATCACCACCGATGGAAGTACCGCGCATGGTGTATTTGCCTCCCATGAAGGAAGGGTGGTTGTCAGGAATGTCACCATCATCACCAAAGGAGAGCATTCGTCCGCGCTGGCAACCTACCAGAACAGCGGTACCGTAATCGCCACGGGCGGGACCTATACCGCATTTGGGGAATACTCGGCGGGGATATACTCGGCCAGCGATATTTCGGTCGAAGATGTGATATGCAAATCCGTATCGGACAATGCCGCCGTAGTTGAGAACGGAAGCAGGATCATACTGAAAGATTCAGCTCTCTGGTCCAGGGAAAAAGGGGCGGTGATGATTTATCAGACGGTCACCAGCAAGTATTCCCGGGGGCCTTCGAAATTTGAAATGACCGGCGGGTCCATTACCGCGGAAGAGGGGCCCATCTTTTATGTCACCAACACCACGGGGATCATCACCTTAAACCATGTAGAACTGCTCGGCACTTCGGGGATTTTGTTGAAAGCGCTGAAGGGCGATTGGGGGGTTGATCTTGCCTGGGCCAAACCCACGCAAGGGGGCACTGTAACCATTGTCGCCGATAACCAGAGCCTGCCCGGAGATATTATCGTGGATGAATACAGCACGGTGACAGCTACGTTGAAAAACGGGAGCACCCTGGAAGGATCCATCAACACAGACAACAAAGGCAAGGGCGTGAATCTGACCCTCGACTCATCCAGCTCGTGGCATGTGACGAAAGATTCCTACCTGACCGGCCTGTTTTTCCCAGATGGCATTTCAGGGGCCGGTATGGCAAACATTATCGGAAACGGCCATTCGGTCTATTACGATAAAGCCGCCAGTCCGGCCCTGGGGGGCAAGGTGTATGACCTTCCCAAAGGCGGAAAGCTGATGCCTAAATCCTAAGACTTTTTCACTGCTTACCATCTTCTGAGCTTCTGATCTTCCTTTTTTGTGGTTCTCAGCGTCTCTGCGGTGATTTTTTGTCAGAAACCTCAGGTGAGATCCATGTCTAAATCCGGATTATTTTTTCCGGCTCCTGGGATTTTTTGAGTGATCGGTTTTGAGGTAACGTCCGAGAAAATCGGAGGCGAAGTCATTAAATGAGCGCTTTTCGATGGCGGTCCGGATACCTTGCATGAGATCCTGGTAAAAGGTGACGTTGTGAATGGTGGCAAGGGCCCAGGCCAGGGGGTCCTGCATGAAAAAGAGATATCGCAGCACCATGCGGGAGTAATTTCGGCAGGTGTAGCAATTGCATTGGGTGTCGATAGGGAATTTGTCCTTTCTGAAGGTCTTGTCCATAATGCGGATTTTCCCGGTTCGGCTGAACAAGGTGCCGAGTCTGGCGAAACGGGTGGGAATGACGCAGTCAAACATGTCCATACCGCCCCGGACCGCCTCGATCAGATCTTCCGGCATTCCGACCCCCATGAGGTATTTTGGCTTGTCGGCCGGCAGCAGGGGGGCCGTATGATCCACCACCGCCTTCATCAAGTCATGCCCCTCGCCCACGCTGACGCCGCCGATGGCAAATCCCTCAAAGGGGATTGCGGTGATTTCCCGGGCGCTCTTCGTGCGAAGTTCCGGGTACACACCCCCCTGGACGATGCCGAACAGGAACTGGTGGTCGGCGAGGGGGACGTTGCGGCAGCGCCGGGCCCAGCGGGTGGTGCGTTCCACCGAGCGATGAACATACTCGCCGGTGGCCGGGTACTCGATGCATTCATCAAAGGCCATTACGATGTCGGCGCCAAGGGTTCGCTGAATTTCCATGGATCTTTCGGGACTCAGGAAAATGGGTTTCTCTTTTTCCTTGAAGGAGAAAGTAACGCCCTCCTCGGTAATATTTTTATTCGGCAGGGAAAAAACCTGAAACCCTCCGCTGTCAGTCAGGATCGGACCGTTCCAGGCCATGAGGCGGTGGACGCCCCCGGAGCGTTTTACGGTGGCAAGGCGCTCTTCGGTGGAGAGGTGATAGGTGTTGGCCAAGGCAATCTGGGTGCCGGTTTCTTCAATATCTTTCGGCATTGCAGACCGGAAAAAGCCTTCCGTGCCCACCACCATGAAAGCGGGGGTGTCCACGCTGCCGTGGGCGGTCGTAAATTGGCCGCGACGGGCCCCAGAGGAATCTGTGGCTATCAATTGAAAGGAAATATCCTTTGTCATGGCGTTTGCCTGAAAAAACGAGTTAAGCTGGTAATGTAATGCCGAGTCTAAGCCCTATGCACATATAAGAGAAGGTATGTGGAGGATGCGAGCGGTTTTGTCAAGAGATACTTCGGATGGGGGCGGACCCGCTAGGCCTGGAAGGGAGCCAGGTGTATGTCGGCTCGAACTCGAGAATAATTCCAACGAGGCGGAATAAAAAAAATCAGTGCGGGAGATAGAAATAGATAAGCATTGATTTTTAACGACTCGAATGTAACAGATATCATCCATCTCGTAATCAACTACTTTTCGAGGAGGTCGGCAAAGATGTCATTCGAACGAACGAAGCTATCCGTATTGCTCTATGGCCTGGAGAAGGCTATCAGGCTGACGGCCAAGCGCTATCCCATATACCGTGAGCGGCTCAAGGAAAAGGATCTAACGGTCCAGCTTCGACTGGAGGATAAGAGCCAGGGGCGGTATTTTATCTTTAAAGGCGGCAAGGTGAGTTCCAAGGGCGGTATCCACCTGAACCCGGATGTGGATATTTTTTACCGGGACGCCATCACGGCCACTGAATTGATGAAGTCCGAGCGGGATTACCTGAAAATGATCAATGCCATGAAGTCATTTCAGATGGGGCTGATCGGGGACGATGAGGACGCCATCTGGTTCATGGAAACCGTGAGCATGATCTTTACCGTGGGCATGAAATACGGCCGGAACATGGGGGCGGGGGTCACCCGATACACCAGCAACACCAACGGCGGTCCGGTGTTCGTGGACGTGAAGGAGGGTAAGATACTTCGTATTATCCCCATCGAGTTTGACGAGGAGGATGCCGCGCCCTGGACCATCAGGGCCAGGGGTAAATCCTTCACCCCACCGAGAAAAACCACCATCAGTCCCCACACGCTGGCCTGGAAATCCATGGTTTACTCCAGGGACCGGATTCTCTACCCCATGAAGCGGGTGGACTTCGATCCCAACGGCGAGCGAAACCCCCAGAACCGGGGAACGTCCGGCTATGAGCGCATCACCTGGGACGAGGCCCTGGACATGGTGGCCGGAGAGATCAAGCGGGTGAAGCGGGAGCACGGCCCGGGGGCCATCATGAACGGCACCGGCTCCCACCATACCTGGGGGGCTCTGGGCTACTGGCTCAGCGCCCGGCGGCGGTTTTTCAACAACCTGGGCTGGACCGAGATCGAACACAATCCGGACAGTTGGGAGGGGTGGTTCTGGGGCGCCATGCACCACTGGGGCCAGAGCCTTCGGCTCGGCGGCGGCGAGGCCTACGGCACCGTGGAAGACTGCCTGAAAAACTGCGACATGGTGGTGTTCTGGTCGGCGGACCCCGAGTCCACCAGCGGCGTGTACTCGGCCTTCGAAGGGACAGTGCGGCGCCAGTGGCTCAAGGACCTGGGCATCAAGATGGTGCACATCGATCCGTACTACAACCACACCGCGGCCCTGATGGGCGGCAAATGGATCGCCCCCCGGCCCGCTACGGAAACAGCCCTGGCCCTGGCCATCGCCTACGTGTGGATTACCGAGGACCTCTACGACAAGGACTATGTCGAAAAACGGACCGTGGGGTTCGAAAAATGGCGGGACTACATCCTGGGCAAGGAGGACGGCGTTCCCAAGACCCCCGAGTGGCAGGAAGGCGAGACCACCGTTCCGGCCAAAGATGTGCGGGCCCTGGCCCGGGAGTGGGGCACCCGCCGAACCTATCTGGGCTCCGGCGGCATTATCGGCTTCGGCTCTGCCTGCCGGAGTGCAACGGGGGGGGAGTGGGCGCGGTCCATGGTCTGTCTCATGGCCATGCAGGGGCTTGGAAAACCCGGAGTGAACATGGGCTGTATGCAGCAGGGCGCCCCGGTGGACCATTCGATGTTTTTTCCGGGGTATGCCGAGGGAGGACTTTCCGGCGATCTATTCCGAACGGCCATGGCAGTGAATATGTACCAACGCATGCCCCATTTGGCATCGGTGAACACGGCGAGCCAGATGGTGCCTCGGCTTCGCATACCCGAGGCCATTCTGGAAGGCGAAACCGAAGGGTATCCCACCGACTCCAAGAGCATCGAGGGGCAGTTTTTCAACTTCAAATATCCGGCGCCGGGCCACTCGCCGGTGAAGCTTTACTACAAGTACGGCGGTTCCCACATCGGCACCATGTGCGACACCAACCGCTATGCCCGGATGTACAAGTCCGAGAACCTGGAGTGCGTGGTGAACCAGTCCATCTGGCTGGAGGGGGAGGCGAAGTTCGCCGACATTCTTCTGCCGGCATGCACCAGTTTCGAGCGGTGGGACATCGGAGAGTTTGCCAACTGCGGGGGCTACATTCAGCACAGCTTCAACCAGTGCAACCACCGGGTGGCGGTGCTGCAGCAAAAGTGCATCGAGCCCCTCGGGGAGTCGAAGTCGGACTTTCAGATTTTTCTGGATCTTTCCAAGCGGTTCGGTCTGGGGGCGGCCTTTTCCGAGGGGTGCACGGAACTCGACTGGTGCAAGCGCTACTTCGACGCCACCGACCTCCCCCGGTACATCTCCTGGAAGCGGTTCATGGAAAAGGGGTACTTCGTCATTCCCGCCCCGTCCGAGCAGCTGCGCGCACCGGTTTCCTACCGGTGGTATGCAGAAGACCGGCCCAAGGATACGCCGGAGGTGGCTCCCCTGCCCGGGGACTACACGGAAAAGTACCGGGTGGGGCTTCAGACCCAGTCGGGAAAGCTCGAGTTCGAGTGTTCGAGCCTGAAGCGATTCGACCCGAATGATCCGGAGCGGCCCACCATCAACAAGTACATTCCCTCCTGGGAGGGGCACCACACGAAAGCGCTCTACGAAAAATATCCGCTGCACATCATCAGTCCCCATGCCCGGTACAGCTTTCATACCATGGGCGACGGCAAGGACAGCGTGGTGAACGACATCAAGGACCACCGGGTACTCATCGGCGGCTATTACTACTGGATTCTTCGCATTAATTCCAAAGATGCGGAGGCCCGGGGGATCCATCCCAACGATCTGGTACGGGTTTTCAACGACCGGGGGGCGGTGATCTGCGCGGCCCAGGTGACCGAGCGGGTGCCACCGGGGACCCTTCATTCCTACGAATCGGCGGCGACGTATGAGCCGGTGGGCGTTCCCGGCGAGTCGGCGGACAGGGGGGGATGCATCAACCTCCTGACCCCCTCAAGATCCATGATCAAGAAATCCCACAGCCATGCGGGAAACTCCTGCCTGGTCCAGGTGGAAAAATACAGCGGGGAGGCGGCGTAATATGGAACACTGGCATCTGATCATCGACGTTGAAAAATGCGAGGATTGCAACAACTGTTTCCTGGCCTGCAAGGATGAGCACGTGGACAATGACTGGCCGGGCTTCGCCGCTCCCCAGCCCCGTCATGGGCACCGGTGGATGGACATATTGAGGAAAGAGCGGGGGAAATTTCCCCACATCGACGTGGCCTACCGGCCCACCCCGTGCATGCACTGCTCGGACGCCCCCTGCGTGAAGGCAAGTATTTCGGCCGGCAAACTCGGCGCGGTTTACAAGCGGGAAGACGGCATTGTGATCATCGATCCCAAAGAGACAAAAGGGATGCGGGAACTGGTGAAATCCTGTCCCTATGGCGCCATCTTCTGGAATGAGGAAGCGGATCTTCCCCAGAAATGCACTTTCTGTGCTCACCTTCTGGACACAGGCTGGAAGACTCCCCGGTGCGTTCAGGCGTGTCCCACGGGCGCGCTCCGGGTGGTGAAGGCCGAAAAAGAGGAAATGGAGCGCGTCGCCACCCAGGAGCGTATGACAGTACTTCGGCCGGAGCTTAACACCGCGCCCCACGTATACTACAAAAACCTCTATCGGTTCGATACCTGCTTCATCGCCGGCAGCGTGGCCTATGAAAAGGACGGTCTCATGGAATGCGCCGCGGGTGCCCGCGTGCATCTGGAAAAAGAGGGCAGTCCCGTGGCCGCCGCCAAAGCGGATACCTTCGGCGACTTCAAACTCGACGGCATTCGGGAAAACAGCGGGACGTTCCAACTTGAAATATCCTTCGGAAGCGTTCGGAAAAAGCGAATGGACGTGGCGGTGGGGGGGGAAAGTGTGAGTTTGGGGACGATCATATTATAACAGATGAACGTCCAACATCGAATCACGCCACGGCGTGATCCAATGTTAGATGTTCGTCTTTTCATCGGGAATTATACCTTGATGGTAACCCCATTTCATGGTAGCTGTCTCATTTGATACAAAAACGGATAAAACCATGCTCCGGAGGCAACCATCAGGATGAAAACGTTCGAACCAATTGAAATTACCCCCAGCTTTTACCAGCTCGGCACACCGTTCTTCCCCGTGTATCTGTCCATCGGCGATGACGCCATGTTTATCGAGGGCGGCACCGGCGCGACCTTTGAGATTATCGTTCAGCAGATTAAAACCATGGGCATCGATCCGCAGAAGATCAAATATATCGCCCTGACCCATACCCATGCGGACCATGTGGGGGCGCTGCCCCGGCTGAAGGCCCTCTGGCCGCATCTTCAGGTGGTGGGGGGGGTAAAAGCCCCTAAAATTCTGGGGAATGAAAAAGTCATCCAGCAGTTTGTCTCCATGGACAAGGCCATCGCCGGGATCATGGCGGAAAAAGGAGAGATCGACCAGGTGCCCGAGGTCCTTGAACAGTATGTATTTCCGGTGGACAAGGTGGTGGCGGAAGGCGAGAGCATCGATCTGGGCAAGGGCGTGCGCTGGAGCGTCTATAATGTTCCCGGCCATTCCCCCTGCCACATCGCCTGGCGGGAAGAGCGGGAAGAGATCCTGGCCATCGGCGATACCCTTGGGTTTTACTCCCCGGAGGCCGATACCTTCTGGCCCAACTATTTTGTTTCCCTGGTACAATACTGCAACAGCATTCGCAAGCTTGGAAACATTCCGGCCAAGCTGGTCGCCCTGAGCCATAACGGCGTAAAGCGTGGGGACATGCGGGCGTTTTTCCAGAAAGCCCTATCCGTCACGGAAGCCTATCACCTGGAAATGATCGTTCGGATGTCAAACGGGGACGACCCCCAGGAGATCGCCCAGGAAAAGGCCGACTGGGTCCTTTCCATCGCGGACCATATGCCCTATAAAGTCATGGCCCCCATGTGCAAGCTCCTCATCAGCCACTCCGAAACGGAGGCGGAACACCCGGATCTTTCCTTCGAGTTGTAAGGCGGTGCCCATGGGCTTGCCCAAATCCATCCTGAAAAAGATTGAAACCATCGTCGGCCGGGACGGGATACTGACCTCCGACACGGATCTCAAGACCTATTCTTTTGACGCGACCTCCAACTGGCAGAGCTTGCCGGAAGCCGTGGTGTTTCCCACCACTACCGAACAGGTCTCCGGTCTGATGCGGCTTGCCACCGGGAATCAGATCCCCGTGACGGTGCGAGGCGCCGGTACCTGCCTGAGCGGCGGGCCCATTCCCGTTCGGGGCGGGATCCTGCTTTGTACCGCCCGCATGAATCGTATTCTCGACATCGATCAGAGCAATTTTACGGTGCTGGCGGAAACCGGTGTCGTGCTGAACGATTTGAACCAGACCCTCGCGGCCCGCGGCCTTTTTTTTCCTCCGGATCCCCAAAGCTTTCTGGCCGCCACCCTCGGCGGATGCGTTTCGGAAAACGCCAGCGGTCCCTATGCCGTGAAATATGGGGTTTTTCGCCACTACCTCCTCGGGATGACCGCGGTGCTTCCGGATGGAAAGGTTTTGAACCTGGGGGGAAGGACCATGAAAAACGTCACGGGATATGATCTTCCCCAACTGATCTGCGGCTCCGAGGGAACCCTGGCCGTGGTGACCCGGGTGATGCTCCGGCTGCTGTCGCGTCCCGAGTCCAGTCAAACCGTTCTGGCCACCTTCGGAAATGCGCGCAGTGCCGGGGAGGCGGTGTATAAAATTCGAGCCGGCGGGGTGGTGCCGGCCAAGATCGAATTTATCGACAACTGGATTCTGCAGCGGGTTGAAGAGCGGATGCCACTGGGGCTTCCCCTGTCCGCCGAGGCGGTGCTCCTGTTCGAACTCGACGGTGCGCCGGATGCCGTGGCCCGGGAGTCGAACGAGGTGATCGAATTGTGTCGCCAGGCGGGCGCCGACGTGGTTCGGCCGGCCCGGGATGAAAAGGAGGCACAGAATTTCTGGACGGCCCGGCGGGCCGGGTATTCCGCTATTTTCGGAAACGCCCCCACGGTACTGGCGGAAGACGTGACGGTGCCGGTGAGCCGGATTCCGGATCTGGTGGACCGGGTGGCGGAAATCGCAAAGGAGAACGAACTGACCATTGTCGTGATCGGTCATGCCGGGGACGGCAACCTGCACCCCTGCGTGCTCACCGACCGGTCGGACACCGCCCACTATGCCCGGGCACAGAAGGCCGTGGACGAAATCTTCAAATCCGCCCTGGGGTATGGTGGCGCCATTTCCGGGGAACACGGCATCGGTCTGGAGAAGCGAAAATATTTGAAGGATGCCATGTCCCCCGACGAGATCGATCTCTTGAAACAGCTTAAGGCCGTGTTCGATCCCAAGGGGATATTGAACCCGGGGAAAATTTGGGAGTAGGCATGGCAGGCCCCGTTCCGGTTACCGACGTGGATCTGTGCATGAAATGCGGGTTCTGCATGTCCAACTGCCCGGTGTATCGGACCGATCACATGGAAAGCCATGTGGCCCGGGGGCGAAACATTCTTATCCGGGAGGTTTTGGAAGGAAAACGCCTGCCGGACGCAGATTACCGGGAGGCCCTTTCCTATTGCCTGCTGTGCCGTCGATGTGAGGCGGTGTGCCCGGCACGGGTGCCGTCCACCGGCATCAATCTGGCGGCCAGAAGTTCATTGGTGGAAAAAGGCGGATTGTCTTTTTCGCAGAAGATCATTCATCGCCTGATCTTGAAGCACCGATCGGCCGTCGCGAGAATCCTCGGTTTGTCCGCCATCCTGCCCGGAACCCGGTTTGCGGAAAGGGGCGGAAAGCCCCTGCGGCATCTGGCCGACCTGGCCCTGGTGCTGGCAGGGAAGGTGGCGCTCCCGAGATTTTCCGCATCGTTTCTCACCTCACGGGTCCCCCGATGCACCCCGCCGGCCCCCGGTACGGCGCAACGCGGCCGGGTAGCGTTTTTCCCCGGCTGCAATTATGAATTCTTTTTTTCCGATGTGGGCGTGGATGTCGTCTCGGCGCTGTCTCTATCCGGATACGAGGTGGTCCTTCCCCCCGGGCAGACCTGTTGCGGTCTGGCGGTTTTAAATACCGGGGACCGGGAGACGGCCCGCCGGATGGCGGAGCGAAATCTTCGGGCGCTTTCCGGCTTCGACCATATCATCACCGCCTGCGCCACCTGCGGGACGGCGCTGAAGGGGTACGGCGAGTGGTTTGAGGACGGGCATTCCTTGTCATTGCAGGCCCGCAGACTTTCGGACAGCGTTGAAGACTTTTCCGAGTTCATGGCCCGCCAGGATCGTGGCGGTTTAAGCGCACCGGCAGGCCTTACCACGGTGACCTACCATGACCCCTGCCACCTGAGGTGGCACCAGGGGGTGTACGAAGCGCCCCGGAAAATACTCGGCGCCATAGAGGGACTTGCTTTCGTGGAGATGGATATGGCGGAAAAGTGTTGTGGACAGGGCGGGTCTTTTGGTATCAAACACCCGGAAGCGAGCCTGGCGCTTTTGGCCCAAAAAATGGACTCCGTGAAAAGAACCGGCGCCCAGGCTATCGTGACCTCCTGTCCCGGGTGCACGATACAGCTTCTGGACGGCGTCAGGCGCCACGGGCTTTCCGTGGAGGTCATGCATATCAGCAGGCTTTTTAGGAGAATTAGATAGAAGATATGGTGAAATCGCAGTCAATATTTGCAGGGACCGATGTCGGATCCTCCAGGACAAAGGTCGTACTGCTCGGTCCGGATCGGGAGATTCTCGGTTTCGGAATTCGAAAATCCGGCACCAGCTTTTCGGATACCGCCGAGGCTTGTCTGGCGGATGCGCTGAAGATGGCGGGACGTTCCCGGAAGAATATCGTTGGGGCCGTATCCACCGGCTACGGCCGTAAGAACGTGACGTTTGCCGGGGATGACAAGACCGAAATTGCGTGCCACGCCCTGGGGTGCTACCATTTTTTCCCCAAGGCGATTTCCGTCATCGATATCGGCGGACAGGACAACAAGATCATCAAGCTCGACGAACAGGGGCGCCGCACCAATTTTATGATGAACCGGAAATGCGCCGCCGGCACCGGGGCGTTTCTGGAGGAGATGGCCCTTCGCCTGGATATCCCCCTGTCTGAAATGAACGCCCAGGCGGAAAAGGCGACGGATATCGTCAAGCTGGGAAGCTATTGCACCGTGTTTTCCGGTACCGAGGTGCTGGAAAATATCCGTCACGGAAAGAAGGTTTCGGATATCGTGAAGGGGATCTTCTATTCCATCGCCAAACGGGTCCTTGAAATGGATACGCTCACCGAACACGTGGTGATGACTGGTGGTGTGGTCGCCCACAACCGGTTTCTCGTCACCATGACCGAGGAGATGATCGAACGGCCCATCCTGGTCCCCCCGCATCCCCAACTGACGGGAGCCATCGGGGCCGCGTTGTTTGGCCTCGAAAACGGAGGATAAGAAAGAAAGTGCCTGGAGGGCCGGCGGAAGGCACAGAGGCGTAAAGGCAGAGGCACAAAGGCACAGAGGCACAAAGTGAACAGAGGGACAGAGGGCCAAAGGCCAAAGGCACAGAGTTAACGACATTCTATCATTTTAAAAAATAGGTTCTTCGAGCATTTCACTTGAATCCTTGACCCCTCGAATCCTTGAACCCTTGGAATAAAGGCATAGAGGCACAAAGTGAACGACAAAAAAATAAGTCATTAAATACTATCCCTGGGAGGAGAAGAGAATATGAGTGAAGAAAAACAAGTGGTCCGGAAACCGATTAAAACCGCTGCCGACGCCGGCAAGTATATGGCCGAGTATTATTACGAACTCGACAACGCTGCGAAGACAGGGGAGAAGAAAATCGCCTGGTGCACCAGCGTGGGGCCTGCGGAAATTCTTCGGGCAATGGGATACCTTGTCTACTTTCCGGAGACCCATGCCGCGATGCTCGGCAGCACCCGCATGTCCACGGATCTGATTCCCCATGCCACGGCACTGGGATATTCTCCCGAGATCTGCTCCTACCTGACCGCGGATATCGGTGCATTCGTTAAAGGCGTCACGCCGCTGGCCAAGGCGTTCAAAGGGATTGAAAGCGTTCCGAAACCCGACATTCTGGTGTTCAACACCAACCAGTGCCGGGATGTCCAGGACTGGTTCGATTTCTATGCCAAAAAGTTCAACGTGCCCATCATCGGCGTCAGCGGCAATGTGGGCGTGAAGGACGTCACCGACGCCATCGTCAAATCCGTTGCCCGTCAGTTTGAGGACCTCATTCCCCCGCTGGAAGAAGTCGCCGGCCAAAAATTCGACATGGACCGGCTCAAGGAAGTCATCGGGCATTCCCGACAGTGTTCCGATATCTGGAAGGAAGTATTGGAAACCGCCGCTGCCAAACCGGCCCCCCTGACCTTTTTCGACGGTTCCACCCTGATGGGGCCCGCGGTGGTGGGCCGGGGCACCCCGGAGGCGGTGGCTGTATATGAAAAGGTGCTGGCCGAACTGAAGGAGAGGATCGCCGGTGGGGAAGGCGCCGTGGAAAACGAGCGCTTCCGGATCTACTGGGACGGCATGCCGGTCTGGGGCCGGCTCGGCGCCCATTCCAAGCTGTTTGCGGGGCTCGATGCCAATGTGCTGGCTTCTACATATTGCAGCAGTTGGATTTTCACCGCTCTGGATCCGGCCGAACCTTTTGAAAGCATGGCCCGGGCCTACACGGAGCTTTTTATCGTGCGCTCCGACGACTACAAGGATGCCTATATCAAAGATAAACTTGATTTTTACAATATCGACGGCATTATTTACCACAACGCCAAGACGTGTCCCAACAATTCGAACTGTCGTTACGGACTCTCCAAGCGGATCGAAGCCGATACCGGCATTCCCTCGCTGACCATCGACGGGGACCTGAACGACCTGAGATGCGTCTCGGACGAGCAGACCAAAACCAATGTCGAAGCATTCATGGAGCTTCTGGCGGAGAGAAAATAGCAGCGGATCCAAGGGCTTTTTCCCGAAGCCCTAAAGAAAAAAATCTTTCCCTCCGATAAGCTCTTCAGAAGGACGACGGAAACGGGAGGATTTATATGGAAATAGTAATTGGCGCATCCCCCAGGATTGGACAGCCCGGAAATAAGGCCGAGGGCAGGGGGGCCTATGTGGAAGCGCAGGTTTTGAATATCAGACCGCCGAGACGACGGCGGGAAGGCCCCAAGGCCGGTCAGCCGGACCGCCGCTACAGGGGCGGCGGTCATGATCCTGCAGCGGGTCGTGTGGTGGTGCTCATGGTTCCCGACGGTTACAACATCCCCAAGGACCTTGAGTCCGGTAACTATCGGGTATTTCTCAGATTCACCCCGAAACGAAAGTGATAATCGCTGATGGATTCTTCTGGTTTCCCACCCTTGAAAGAGAAAAGAAGCGCCCGGCGATTTCCGGCATCCGGTTCGGTCAGCTATGCCACCCGGGGGATCGCCTATGAGGATTTCCTGCTCGATATCAGTGCCGGGGGGGTGTTTATTGAAACCCACGCCGTATTCAAGGTGGGGCAAACCCTTACCCTCACGTTTCCCATGCCCGGACACCAGCATTTTATTACGGTAACCGGCCGGGTGGTGCGGGTCGATGGCCACGGCATCGGTGTCCAGTTTGATGAGATGATTCAGGATCTTCTCAATACATCCCCATTATGAAATGGATAGAAATCAGCGTTTTTTATAAGTCCGAAAACAAGGCTGTCGCGGAGGACCTTATCGCCAATGCCTTTGGTGAGGCGGGCATTCAGGGGGTTGCCATGGAACCCACGGACGAGGTGCCGGTGGAGGGCTGGGCCCGGGAGGTGCTGCCCCGGCCCGCGGCCGAGGATCGGGTGACCGGGTATGTGGCTGAGAACGATTCGGCCCAGCAGATCTGTCGAAGGCTGGAAGCGGCAGTGACCCTTCTGGGAAGAACCCACGGCATCGATGTTCGTTTCGCATACAAACAAATCGACGAAGAAGATTGGGCCGAATCCTGGAAAGCTTTTTTCTGGCCGGAAAAAATCGGGAAGCGGGTCGTGGTCAAACCCACCTGGCGGAGTTACACACAGAATCCCGAAGACATCGTCATCGAACTGGACCCCGGAATGGCTTTTGGAACGGGAACCCATCCCACGACGCGCCTGTGCGTTCAGATGATCGAGGAAGTGATTATCCAGGGGAATTCGTTTTTGGATGTGGGCACCGGATCAGGCATCTTGATGGCAGTGGCCTATAAACTGGGGGCTTCCCCGGTCTGGGGGATCGATATCGATCCGGTTGCCGTGGAAATTTCCGGTGAGAACCTGACCCGCAACGGTGTGCCGGCCCGAGACAGCCGGGTTCTTGCCGGGGATCTTGCCCGGGATGTTCAGGAACGGTTCGATGTGGTTGCGGCCAATATTTTGTCCGAAGTGATTCTAAATTTGCTGGATCAAATCCCACAAGTTCTAAAACCGAAAGGCATTTTCGTCTGTTCCGGAATTATCGATGAGAATGCGGCGTCGGTCCTGGAGAAGATGGCCTCCATGGGGTTTGACATTCTGGCCGCGTATCATGAGGAAGGCTGGACAGCAATAGCCGGCCGGCTTTAGCCCAACCGCTGTACCATCTCGGATGCCGGCACCAGCCGGACCTTGTTTGCAAGCCCCGGCAGCATCTCCTTCAACACCTCGTAGGTGACCAGGTGGGGATGCCCGATGCCGATGGCCCGGCCTTCCTGCTGGGCTTTTCGAATCAACTCCTCCATCTGTTTTCGGACAGATTCCTTCGTGGTCACATTATCCAGAAATACATCCCGCTCGGCAAACGGCACCTGGAGCAGCCGTGCCGAGGGTTTGCACAGGGTGTTCACCGTTGTGCGGCTGTCGATGAAAAATAGTCCTTCCCGCTTCAGAATCGAAAAAATCTGGTACATTTGGGATGAGACGGCGGTCATTTTGGATCCCATGTGGTTATTGACGCCCTTTGCACCGGGGACGGCCCGGATATCTTTGAGGAGTTGCTGAATCAATTCATCGGGCGACATGGAGGTCAAAAGGGCTCCGGGGCCTGGATCCACCCGGGGATATTCATCGGGTTCCATGGGAAGGTGCAGCATGATCTGTACATTCTTCTGTTCGGCAGCCTGGGAAATTTCTTTTTCATGGGGGCTGAAGGGCAGGATCGAAAAGGTGAGGGGTATATTCAGCCCCAGGAATTTATTGGCAAGCTTCCTGTCATATCCGATATCGTCGATGATAATGCACACCACCGGAAGCTTTTCCGAAGGCGCAGTCACCTTCGGGGTGATTGCCACTGTTTTCGGAGATGTCCGGGGTTCCTCTGGATAAATCTCATATGGAAGCGGTTGATTGGAAGCGCTTTCCATGCCCGGCCCCGGTTTCACGGTTTCCACGGGCGGGCCTTTAAAAAATAGATGCGCGAAATAGCCGACCAAAACGACGATGAATAAAAGCGCCCCCAATCCCAGAAGGCCGATGAATAACTGCTTCAAAAAGGAGGCGCTACTGGGTTTCCGTTTTCCGGGGCGTTTCGGTTTCGACTTATGCGTTGGCGTACGGCGTTTTTTTTGAGTTGGCATATGAGAAACCGTTTGATGCCTGTGGTTACATGGCGGGGTTTAAATTCCATAAAAAGACGCACACAGACCCCGCATGAGCCCCGGGGTCTGTGTGCGCCGATGCGTCTCTACTATTTGCCAAGACCTTTGAAAATATCGTAGCCCACCAGAATTTCAAGGGCGCGCGTTACCTGCCAGTCGGACTTCAGGGTTTCGGGGTCGATGGGGCCGCGCCTGGAAGTGAGCGATTTATCTTTTTCTTCGGTTTTATTGGTTTCTTCCGGTGCTTTTGTCTCGTTCTTCTTTTTATCAACCTCTTTTACTTCGGGTGCGAGATGGTTCTTTAAATCCTTCTCCTTGATAATCAGCCCCTTATTTTTATCAACCGGTGGTTCGATGGTTCTCTGCTGAACGACGATGTCCGGCGTAATGCCCTGTGCCTGAATCGACCGGCCGCTGGGAGTGTAATAGCGGGCAATGGTCAGCTTCAGTCCATATCCATCCTGAAGGGCTTCCACGTTCTGAACCGATCCTTTGCCGAAAGATGTAGTTCCCAGAATCAGGGCCCGCTTGTGATCCTGAAGTGCTCCGGCCACAATTTCCGAAGCGCTGGCGCTTCCGTTGTTGATGAGCACCACCATCGGATAATCCCGTTTGACCTTATTGGGAAGGGCGGAGAAAACCCGTTGATCCTGTTCGTTTCTGCCTTTGATGGAGACGATGATACCCTTCTCCAGGAAAAGATCCGCCACGCTGACGGCCTGGTCCAAAAGCCCCCCCGGATTGCCCCGAAGATCCAGGATCAGCCCCTTCAGCGGTACGGGGCCCGATTCGAGGGCCTCCAGCGCCGTCGTAAGGTCCGCCGTGGTTTTTTCCCTGAAATTGGTGATCCGGACAAAACCGTATCCCGGCTGGAGCAAGGCTGAACGAACGCTTTCAATGGGTATCGTGTCCCGGACAAGCGTATAATCCTTGGGCTCGCTTTCCCCTTCCCGATAGATGGTAAGGGTAACCTCGGTCCCTTTGGGCCCGCGCATCTTTTTGACAGCCTCCCACAATTCCATATCTTTGGTGAGTTCTCCGTCCACTTTGATGATTTTATCGCCGGCCTGAATTCCGGCCTCGGCCGCGGGGGTACCGTCAATGGGGGAAACCACCGTCAAAACACCGTCGGTCATGGTAATTTCAATACCGATACCGCCGAATTCACCTTGGGTATCCACCTGAAGCTCTTCCAGGGCTTCCGGCGGCAGAAACGCCGAATGCGGATCGAGGCTCTGGACCATGCCCTCGATGGCTTTTTCGATGAGGTCTTTCTCGTTCACCTTCTCAACATAATTATTCTTTATGATATCAAGTACCTCTGAGAATTGCTTCAGACTCTTGTAGGTATCTTCGTTATCCGCGGACAGGTTTTGGGAAACCCCTGCAAAAGCCATCCAGCAGATGACCGCTATCACCATTACCCGCCACAATTTAACGCTTTTCGCGCCTCTGTTTGCCATACGCTGATTTCTCCTTTGAAACCGGTTTTCTTAGTTTCTTTTTAACCACGCAAGTGGATCGATGGGCTTGCCGTCGTGACGGATTTCAAAATAGAGCTTCGTCCCCGCCAACGAGCCGGTATCCCCGACAGTTCCGATGACTTCATCCGGATCGACCGAGTCCCCCTTTTTTTTGAATATCTCTTCTGCATGCGCGTAAACAGTGCAATATTTGTTCCCATGGTCGATTATAATTAAATTGCCGTACCCCTTGAACCAATCGGCATAAATTACCGTGCCGCCATAGACGGCCCGGATCGGTTCCCCCGGCTGTGCCTGGATGTCAATTCCGTTATTGAAATTCGCCGAGTTGAGGGCTCCGCTTTTCGTCAGGCCGTAAAATGCTGTTATCTTACCGGGAACCGGGGGCTGAAGCAACCCCTTAAGCGTTTGAAACGGTTTTTTATTTTCTCCGGCATGGAGTCCTCCCGCCGGATGGATTTCCCAGGTATCACTGTCCAGCTGCTTGCCCAAAGTGAACGCAGCCTGTTTGAGTGAATCGATGGCGGCAAGCATCAGAGATTTTTTTCCCCGGATTTCACGAAGAAGCTTCGATCTTGAGGCGCTCTGTTGGTTCACTTCCGCAAGTTGCTTGTTGAGGGACTCGAGACTTTCCGCGTATTGCCGTTTCTGTTCGGTCAACGTACTGTGCAGGGTCTCGTTGCGGATTTTTTTCTCCGTCAGTTCATTCCAGACTGTTTTATCGGCAGACATGATGCGCTCCAGGGCACTTTTCCGGTTCAGAAGGTCGAAGATGGAGTCCGCGGAGGCCAGAACCGGCAGCTTGCCGAGCTGGTAAAGCTTATACAGTGCCACCAGGCGCTTGGCGGCATAGTCGTCCAGGAGGGAAATTTCTTTTTCCAGCCGGCTTATTTCCGACTCGGTTTCCTGCAGGCTTTTTTCGAGCTTGGCGACTTCTTTCCGGGTGTCTTTCACCTGCAGTTTCGTCTGGTTGAGTTGCCGGCCCAGTTGATCGAGTTCATCGATGAGCTTGGCTTCCTTTTCGGAATACGCCGAAACCTGAGCTTCGTGTTCGGCAATCTGGCTGTCGATGTGACTGGCGTCCTCCTGAATATGTTCCAGTTCTTTCTCCTGCCTGGAAGCGTTAAAGGGGGCTGGGGAACCGTCGCTTTTAGATGCCGCGACCTCTCCATCCTGGGCGACGGTGGCCCCGGTGCCTGTCGGGATCGACGTTAGGCAGATGAAAACCAAGAGCAGCGTCCCGATTATTTTAGGAACTGCTTTAATGACAGATAACACCCAATCCACCCGATCATCATGCTGGCCATCACAATCAGGCCGCAGGTTTCAAACGGAAAAAAGCGGATTATAAAACCGCTGCCGAAATAATCCTGGCCGATATTGGAAGCGATAAACAGATACGATATAAACAGCGCCCCCAATCCGAAAACGGCGCCGGCAAGCCCCTGGAGCATCCCCTCGATGATGAAAGGCGCCTGTATAAATCCGTCCGTTGCACCCACAAGTCGCATAATTTCCACTTCATCACGGCGCGAATACAGGATCAGGCGGATCGTGTTTGCCACGATAAACACCGTGGCCATGAAAAACAGGGCTCCCATGGCATAACCTGCAAACCGGAAAAGGTTGAGAACCGACAGCATACTCCCCACCCATTTCTGGCCGTATTCCACATCCGTAATGGCGGCAAGGGATTCAATCTGCTTGGCCAACGCCTCCACACGGCCTTCCGTCCGCGTATCGGGATACAGGCGGAGCTCAAAGGCATCCGGCAGGGGATTGCCTTTTAAATTATCCAACAGAGACGCTTGCCCCTTGAGCTGCTTTCGAAAAGTTTCCAGGGCCTCGTCTTTGCTGATAAACGTTACGGCCTCGACTCCTGCCATGGTCTGAATCATCTGTTTCGTATCTGAAATCGTTTTATCATCCACCGAAGGCGACAGGTAGGCCATCACCCGGATGCCGCTTTTCCAGGAGGTCAAAAGCTCGTCTGCATTGATATAGAAAAGGCCGAATGCGCTCACGATGAGAACAGAGAGGGCGATGGTGATGATGGCAACCCCGTTGAGGAGCCGGTTGTCGGCGATGTCCTTCAGCGCTTTTCGAATAAAAAATAACATGGCCTTCGCCTTGCGTCCCCCTAATTCACCATTTGTCCATGCTGCAGCCGGATGATGCGACAACCCGGTTTCTGCAGAAGGTTGCGGTCATGGGTTGCGACGATCAACGTGCCGCCCAGCATGTGGAAACGGGCCAGAAGATCAAAGATGATATCCGCCGACTCCGGGTCCAGGCTTCCCGTGGGTTCATCGGCCAGAATGATTTTCGGGTCGCCCACCACGGCCCTGGCTACGGCGATGCGTTGCTGCTCCCCGCCGGAGAGGCTCGGCGGCAGCATGCCCCGCTTGTCTTCCATTCCCACCATTCGAAGCACACTGTTGACCTTTTTGACCAGCATTTTTCTGTTTTTTCCCGCAGCTTCCAACACCAGGGCGATGTTGTCGAATACGGTCTTGTTGGCAATGAGCTTATAATCCTGGAAAATAACACCAAATTTGCGGCGCAGGAACGGAGTTCGTTTGGCGGGGATCCGGGACAGGTTCATGCCGTCCACCAGGATCTGCCCCTCGGTTGCCGGCTCGCCCAGATAGAGAAGCTTTAAAAGCGTGGTTTTCCCGGCACCGCTGGGGCCGGTCACGAACAGAA
Organism: Desulfobacterales bacterium; assembly: GCA_040235505.1. Taxonomy (GTDB): domain Bacteria; phylum Desulfobacterota; class Desulfobacteria; order Desulfobacterales; family JAFDDL01; genus JBECKW01. The sequence continues at coordinate 10,742 of JBECKW010000318.1, read as the reverse complement.
ATTCATTCTTATAGATATCGAGATTGATATCGACCAGCGCTTTTTTGGCTCCGTAGGATTTATGGGCGTGGAACATCCGGATGATCAGGTCTTTATGTTTATCTTCCATAATACCCTCCCATTGGATGTTGGACGTTGGACGTTCATTTTTTTATTTGCCGTCCTATTCGATGCCGGGTTTTAGATTGACGGTGCCCGGGTTTGCTGGTATGTGGCAAACGAGCCCAAGGAGTGCCGTGCTCCGGTTTTCCTTGCTCAAGGCCTCCGCTGAATTACAAGAAATTGGCTTCTTCCGTTTCAGTGGAGGCTTTTTATCTGATAATCTCTAAAAAATCAACAGCTTCATAAAGGGTTCCCGGAAACGGGGCACAAGCGCACAACCTGCCTGAAACACAGGCCATACGGAGCAAAGACCCACAAGGATGGAAGCAATGGAAATGAAACAGGAACTGATCCGGCTGTTATGCGAAAAATCTTTTAAATACAGCGAAGAGCCTACCTTTAAACTGGTTTCGGGAAAAATGAGCCGGTTTTATGTCAATTGCAAACCGACCGCCCTGAGTCCCCGCGGTATGTTCCTGATCGGTCATCTTCTGTTCGATGCGGTTGCCTCTCTCGATATTTCAGGCATCGGTGGTATGACGTTCGGGGCCGACCCCATGGCCGTTGCCGCCGCCTTTGTCTCCGGGTTAAAGGGCAAACCGATCTCCGCCTTTTCCATCCGGAAAACCAAAAAGGACCACGGCATCGCAAAATGGATCGAAGGCGACCTGGCACCGGGGCAGCCGGTGGCGATTATCGATGACGTGGCTACCACCGGCGGTTCCACTATCCAGGCCATCGAACGGGCCCGGGACGAAGGCCTAAAAGTGGTCAAAGCGGTGGTGCTGGTGGATCGTCAGGAGGGGGGAGTGGAGAATATCCGCGAGCATGTGGCGGATGTGTCGGCGATTATTTCGCGGGATGAGTTGGTCCGGGAATGGAAAAAAAGAAAGGCGAGTGCCTAACAGAAAGACAAGTGCCTAAAGTGCGCTAAAGTGCCTAAAGTTCAGGAGTCGCTCCGCTCCACCATTGAGACGGGTCGAGGCGGCTCGAACGGACTGTACTCGCAGGAAAATTGTCATCGGGAGCACTCCAGGCTTTAAATTAAAAACGGCAGCATTCCACAACTTTAGGCACTTTAGCGCACTTTAGGCACCGTTTCTCTTACTCAAGGCACTCTTTCAGCTCTTTTCCAGCCGGTACGTCGCGCAGGCATCATCCGACTCCCAGGCGGTGACGCTGCTGACCTGGACTCCCGGGATACTGAGCTCCGCATCCAGGGCGTGGGCGATGTATTTGGCCACGTTTTCGGAGGAGGGGGGGCAGTTTTCGAGAATTTCCAATTCGTTCAAAAATTTATGGTCCAGCTGGTCGATGATTTTCGCCAGATGCCCTTTCAATTCTCCAAAATCTATCAGCACGCCGGCGCGGTTCAGTTCCTTCCCCGTCACGCACACCTCGATTTTCCAATTATGCCCATGAAGATTTTCGCATTGTTTGGCAACCATCTGGAGCTGGTGAGCGGCTGCAAAGCGGGTGATGATTTTCAATTCGTACATAATGCTGTCCTTTGACCCGTGATGTCCTTGATCAGCCTGTTGCCTGGGAGGAGCCCCGCTTCAGAATGGTTTTCAGTTTGGTGGTGAACTTGCCGGCTTCAATTTTTTCAAATTCTTTCAGCAGGTCGATCTGTTTTTTATTCAGATTCGTGGGAGTTTTGATTTCCATCTGGATGATCTGGTCGCCCCGACGGCTGGTGCGAAGGGAGGGGATTCCCTCGCCTTGGATCTTGAAGACATCGCCGGGCTGCGTGCCCTTCGGAATATCCACTTCCTTCTCGCCGTTCAGGGTCGGCACGTTGATTCGTGTGCCGAGAGCCGCCTGGGCGAAAGAAATCTGGACCCGGCAAATGACATCCGTATTGTTGCGCTGGAAAAAGTCATGGGGCTCCACATGGATAAACACGTACAGGTCGCCCGGCGTGCCGCCCCCGGCGCCGGCCTCACCTTCGCCGGAGAGCCTCAGCCGGGAACCGTTGTCTACGCCCCCGGGGATCTTGACCGCGACCTTCTTGTTGACGTTGATTTGACCGTTTCCGTGGCAGGTATCGCAGGGATTTTTAATGGACTGACCGACGCCGCGGCAGTGGGGACAGGTGGTCCGGACGGTAAAAAATCCCTGGTTTCTGGAAACCTGGCCGGTGCCGCCGCAGGCAGTGCATTTTTCGGGTTGTGTGCCCTCCGCGCACCCGTTGCCATTGCAGGAAGGGCATGTGGCGGCTTTTTCAACCGTAATTTCCGTATCGGTTCCAAAGGCCGCCTCCATAAAACTGAGGGTCAAATCATAGCGAAGATCCGCGCCTCTTCGGGCCCGGCTCCGGGATCGGCCGCTTGAACCGAAGCCGAAAAAGTCTTCAAAAATATCTCCGAAGCTCGAAAAAATATCATCAAACCCACCAAAACCGGAAAACCCGGATCCTTCCAGACCCTGGTGGCCATACTGGTCATAAAGATTTCGTTTCTGGGAGTCGGAAAGCACGTCATACGCTTCCGCCGCTTCTTTGAATTTTTCTTCGGCCGCCTTATCTCCCGGATTTCGGTCCGGGTGATATTTCATGGCGAGCTTTCGATATGCCGTCTTGATTTCCCCGTTCTCACAGTCCCGTCTCAGGCCCAGTATTTCGTAATAATCCCGTTTGGTTGTCATTTTATTCCCTGAAAAGTAATTCGGACACAATACCTTCGGCTGCTGCCTAGGCAGCCTGGAAAATATGATGGTTTATAGTAATGCAGCAGGAAAGTATGTCAATAGATGGGCGGGAAATAATCAGCCTATCCTGCCGCCGGCAACCGATGGCGGCGGATCAATGTGTCTTTTTTCCAGCGCACGTCATCGCGTTTCGGGTAATCGATGCTGTAATGAAGTCCCCGGCTTTCCTGTCGGTATTGGGCGCATTTGACGATAAGCTCCGCCACCGTGGCGATGTTCCGAAGTTCGATGAGCCCGCAGTCAATTTTGAAATCCCAGTAATATTTTTGGATTTCATCCTGAATGATTTCGATCCGCCTGTGGGCCCGATCCAGCCGTTTGTTCGAGCGGACGATACCCACGTAATTCCACATGAGCCGCCTGATTTCATCCCAGTTATGGGAGACCATGATCACCTCGTCACTGCTCGTGGTATCCAGTTCATCCCATGGCGGAAGGTCCTCTTCCCACCGGATATCGACGGTGGACAGGTCCACTTCGGCCTGTTTGGCCGCACTGTGGGCAAATACCAGAGCTTCGATGAGTGAGTTGCTGGCAAGCCGGTTGGCCCCATGGAGCCCCGTACATGCCGTCTCCCCCACGGCATACAGCCCCTTGATATCGGTGGCACCGGAAAGATCGGTGGCCACCCCCCCGCACATATAGTGTGCTGCGGGAACCACGGGGATGGGATCTCGGGTCATGTCGATGCCGAACGTCAGGCATTTTTCATAGAGGTTCGGAAATCGTTTTTTCACATGGGTGGCGTCCACATGGGTGATGTCCAGAAATACCGAATCTTCACCGCTTTTTTTAAGTTCCGTATCGATGGCTCGGGCCACCACATCCCGGCAAGCCAGGTCTTTCAGGGGATCGTATTTTTCCATGAACGCCCTGCCGCGGGTGTCGATGAGAATCGCGCCCTCCCCCCGAACGGCTTCCGAAATCAGGAAATTTTTTGCATCCGGATGGTAAAGGCAGGTGGGGTGGAACTGGACAAATTCGAGATTCGCCACGGTTGCCCCGGCCCGGTAAGCCATGGCAATCCCATCGCCGGTGGCGACATCGGGGTTGCTGGTGTAAAGATATACCTTCCCGCTTCCCCCCGTGGCCAGGAGGGTAATTTTTGCGGCAAAGGTCTTGATCGTTCCCGAGCCGGTATCAAGGACATATGCGCCGCAACAGACTTCCTCATGGGAGGTGGTGACCATGCCTCGTTTGATACGGGTGGATCGGGTGATCAGATCGATGGCGACGTGATTTTCCAGAACGGTGATGGCATCATTTGCCCGCACCAGATCGGTGAGAACCCGTTGAAGCTCCCGGCCGGTCATGTCCTGGGCATGAACAATCCGGTTGTGGGAGTGGCCCCCCTCCCGGCACAGATCCAGATCCCCAATCGATTCTCCGGCGTTGGCCGATTCCTTCACATTGAACCTGACGCCGAGCTTCACAAGCTCCTGAATCCGTTCAGGGCCGTTTTTTACCACCATTTCAACTACCGGCCGGTCAGGCAGTCCGTCGCCCGCCGCCAGGGTATCCTGAATGTGGGCTTCGAAGGAGTCCGTGTCGTCCAGCACCGAGGCGATACCGCCCTGGGCCAGGTTCGTGTTGCTGTCATTGATCTTTTTTTTGGTGATCAGGGTGACGTTCCCGAGGGGCGCCACTTTCAGGGCGAACATCAGGCCCGCCACACCGCTGCCGATAACCAGGAAATCTGTTTTGTGCGTCATCTTATGTACTTCTCTTTTTCAGCTCCGCGCATGGCGAATTACAACAGTGATGAACGGCGGCGCTGGGGTTTTAGAATAAAGCCGAGAATCATACCCGTGAGGAGGATACAGGCACCGGCAATAATCCACCACAACCGCTTGTCGTAAACAAGGTCCGACAGCTCTTTTTCGAGCTTTTCGGTTTTTTCTTTCTCGGCCTTAAGCTCCTTTACGGTGGCTTTATAATTCGCCTGAAGCGTCAGAAAGTCGGTGGACTCGGTTTTCAGGGTCTCATAGTCGGTGTTCAATTTATTGTGTTCACTCTGGCATGAATCCAAATTGGCGGTCAATGCCGTCACCTTCTCATTCAGTTCTTTGTTTTCGCTTTTGAGCTTGTCGGACTCGGCGCTTAACGATGTATACGTTTTTTGTAGTTTTTCCAAGACAATGGCGTCCGGGACCTTGGTTTGAAGGAATTGTGTGAGAACCCAGCCTTCCTTTCCGTCCGCCAACTGCACCTGTGTCCAGTCATCCGATTGATCCAGAACCGTCATGGGGCTGCCGGATTTAACCATGGAAATAATTTTATATTCGCCGCCCGGGCCGGTTCGCAGGGTGATTTCTCTTACTTCGGAAACATACCGGGTCTCAGCCAAAAGGGTCATCGGCAGCATCAATAAGATAACTCCCAGAAGAAATGCATGTCGCATGTGGTTGCTCCCTAACTCTTTGTGATTATTCGGATCGGTTAATCCTTGACGAATAACTGAAAACGAATCATATTGTAAGAAAAAGCGCATCATGTCTTTCTGTTTTAAAAAATGACATCTGTCAACATTTTAATTATGGCGCACCAAGAGATCGGTATGGATATGCTATGATTGTCTATGACTTACAATGCGAGGCGGGACATCGCTTTGAGGGATGGTTTGAAGACGGGAGCGCTTATGAGGAGCAGCTAAAAAACAGCCTGATCGCCTGCCCGATTTGCAACGATGTCAATATTTCAAAGCTGCCGTCCGCCTTTGCCATTAAATGCGCTCCCCCCTTGCGGCCTTCCAAGCAGCATGATCCGGTGGATATGACGGCCATTCGGCGTTCGATAGCTGAGTACCTTGAAAAAAATTTTGACGACGTGGGGTGCAATTTTGCCACCGAGGCCCTGAAAATTCATTACGGAGTATCGGATAAAAAAAACATTCGCGGCAGCAGCACCCGGGAAGAAGAGAAACTGCTCGAAAAAGAAGGGGTTCCTTTTTTCAAGGTCCCCCTGCCGCCTGTTTCCGATTCGGATACCTGAAGTCGCTTCAACCCGTCTCTTCCATGGTAGTCAACTCTTCCACGTTCAGCACCATATCGATATCCAAAAGAATTTTAACATCCCCATCCGTTTTGGCCATTCCGAGGATGGCGTCCGTATCGAGCCGGGTCCCGAATGAAGGTGAATCTTCAATGTCTTCATTCTTGATGTTCATTACTTCCGAAACTGAATCCACGACACCGCCGACCAGAACGGTGCCGGACGCACCTTCGATTTCCACAACGATAATACAGGTGCGTTCCCCGTAAGGTATGGGCGCCATGCCGAATTTAAGCCGCAGGTCGATAACGGGAATGACTTTGCCCCTTAAATTGATGACGCCTTTAACGAATTGAGGGGTTTGGGGGACGGTCGTGATCGGCATCATCCCGATGATTTCTTTGATCTTAATAATGTTGATGCCGTATTCTTCGCCAGATAGAGAAAATGTCAGGTACTTGCCCCCGCGACTGGAGCGATCCGGTTGCCCCTCGCTTTTTTTCGGTTTGCTTTCCTGCATGCGCTGTACCCCTTTTTCTCTTCCGCCGGCGGGAAAATCATTGGCCCCTGATGTGCTTTATGTGAATGGTGGGCGGTACTGGGATTGAACCAGTGACTTCTACCGTGTGAAGGTAGCACTCTCCCGCTGAGTTAACCGCCCATTATTATTTGCCGGGGATTGAAATCGCTCCGGTTCGCCTCACGGTGTGTTCGGCAGCATCAACAATATGTCTCTATATTTGGCTTTGGTCGTTCAAGTCAAGGTTTTTTTCTTCTTCCGGTGCATTATCCGAAGGAAGAGGCTGCTCTGGAGAAGCGTTTTCAGCCTGATCGGCCGCCGATGGCTCGCTTGTGTCCTCATCGTGTAAGTCCGTCGTTTCGGATACCGTGTCCGGATCAGGAATGACGATGTTTTCCAGCTTTTCCAAGGGCAGATCGGTGTGTTTTTCGATCTCCTTCGGCGACGGCAGGTCCTTGAGATTTTTAAGTTCGAACACTTCAAGAAAATGCTTGGTGGTTGCATAGATGAGGGGACGTCCGGGAATTTCCTTCCGTCCCAGTACGCGGATAAGCTTTTTCTCCATCAGCACTCTCAACACCCCGCCGCAGTCCACCCCACGTAGATGTTCAATATCACTGCGAATAATCGGCTGTTTGTAGGCAATGATGGCAAGAGTTTCGAGGGCGGCGTTGCTCAACCGCTGGGCGCTTGGTTTCAGGAGCCGTTTTATATAGTCATGATATTCCGGCCGTGTTCGTATCTGGTAACCGCCCGCCACCTCGCTCAGAATAATTCCGCCCTTTCTGAGTTCATACTCCTCTAAGAGCTCTTTGAGGGCATTTCGAATTTCCTGTGTGTCTTCGAGTTCCAATATCTCCCTGAAACGATCCAGGGAAACCGGGCCATCGGCTACAAAGAGCAGGCTTTCAATTATGTTTTTAAGTCCGTCCATTCGTATCGCTATTATTGATAAAATATTCGAATGACGCCGCTCAGGGCATGCTGGACCACGGTGATCAGGGATAATTTCACCATCTCCAGTATCGCCAGAAACGTGACAATCAAGTCGCCTTTTTTTACGGCGCCTTCAAACAACTCGTCGAAGGTCATCGAATTTTTTTCCTCCAGAAGATCGACGAGTTGATTGATTCTATCTTTTACCGTCACCCTGTCCGTGGTCATGTCCACGCGATGATCCGGTGATAAATTCATCAGAATTTTCTGAAACGCATCGATCAGTTCAAAGAGTCCGACCTTGATGAGTTCGGTTTCATCATTCCACTGGATATTCTCTGTCGATGCGCTTCTGATGAACGTATGCTCCCCGAGAATATGGCGCTGGGCCAATTGCTCTGCTGCGGATTTCATCTCCAGGTATTCCTGAAGCGGCCTGGCGATTTCCAGTCTCGGGTCTTCGACCTCCTCTTCCTCATCATGGATCGGCAAGAGCATCCTGGACTTGATCTGGGTAAGCGTGGCGGCCATCACCAGAAAATCGCCGGCGAAATCGATATTGAGCGATTTCATCAGCTCGATGTATGCCAGGTACTGCTCGGTGATCAGGGCGATGGGGATGTCATAAATATCCACCTCGTTTTTTTTAATCAGGTAAAACAACAGGTCCATCGGCCCTTCAAACACATTTTCGAGCCGGATTTCATAAGAGGTCTCTTCCGTCGCCATAAAAACCCTTTAACCACAAAAACACAAAGGACACAAAGAAAAACATATAGTTGTGCATTTGCGAAGATTATATTTTGATCGCTTTCCTGACGTCGGTCATGGTGGACCGGGCCACCTGCCGGGCCTTGTCGTCGCCTTGTTTGATGATATCGTCCATAAGTTCGGGGTGCGCCTCGTAATAGGCCCTTTTTTCCCGAACCGGTTCCAGGGCGGCGTTGAGGCTCTCGGCCATTCGTTTTTTGCATTCGACGCACCCGATTTCGGCCTTCCGGCACTCCGGATCGATCCTGGATACCAGCTGCGGATCGCTGTACTGTTTGTGAAATTCAAACACATTGCATTCGTCCGGGTTTCCCGGATCGCTGCGGCGGGCGCGCTGCGGGTCCGTGATCATTTTTGAAACCTTGTCGGCAACCGTTTCGGCCGTATCCGACAGGTAGATGGCGTTGTTATAGCTCTTGCTCATTTTCCTGCGATCGAGCCCCAGAATTTTCGGCGTTTCCGTGAGGATCGATTCCGGTTCCGGAAACACATCCCCATAAAGGAAATTGAAGCGTCTGGTAATTTCGCGGGTAATTTCCACGTGGGGAACCTGGTCGATTCCCACCGGTACGGCATCTGCCTTATACATTATGATATCAGCCGCTTGAAGAACAGGATACCCCAGAAAACCAAAGGTGGACAGGTCCTTGTTGTTGAGCTGGACGATCTGATCCTTATAGGTCGGGTTTCTTTCAAGCCACGGTACGGGGGTGATCATGGACAGCAGCAGGAACAACTCCGCATGTTCCTTGATATGGGACTGGACAAAAAAGGTGCACTTTTCAGGATCGAGACCTGCGCTCAGCCAGTCGAGCAGCATGTTCCGGATATTGGACTCAATGGCTCCAGGGGTTTCATAGTCGCTTGTCAGGGCGTGCCAGTCGGCGATGAAGAAAAAGCACTCATGTGTGTTTTGAAGCGCCACCCAGTTTTTCAATGCGCCGTGATAATTCCCCAGATGAAGTGGTCCGGTGGGGCGCATACCGCTCAATATTCGTTTGGTTTTTGGCATTCTGAAACTCCTGCATGAAATAAATTGGGATGGGCTTTCCAGCATTCCCCGTTTGTAAATCACCCTTAATAAACCATGCCCGGTACCAAATCAAGTTTGAAAAAGAGCTATATGGACCTATCGTCTATGGGCTTTTGGGGCAGGGGGCCGGGTTCTGTTGGCCGGATGTTCGCGTACGAATGCCAACTCGTCACTGCGTGTCTTCAGGCGGCCGTCCAGTTTTGCAGCCAATGCCTGGTCGAGTATTTCCCGATACACAGGGCCCGGTTTCAATCCTATCGCTTTGAGATCTTTCCCCTGAATATTGAGCGTCACCATTCGCAGGGTTGTGAAATAGCGGGAAATAGCCTTTTTCACTTTTTCCTGCCTGGTTTCGGCCATCATGTAAACGAGCATTTCCGGTTTGAATCCATAGAGACGCTTATACAGGGTGCTGTTTTTTACCGGCAACCGCCTTTCCAGCTCAATCAGACACTGTCGGCCGTGGGCACGTTCATTTGAAAAGAGACCATGGTGACGCGGCGGCAGTTCAAAGCGTTTGCAGATGCTTCTGGAAGTGCCCTGGTCACAGTTTCGGATCAGTGCCATCAGATAGACGGCCCAGCGCATGAGGGGCTGGTCGAGAAACAACAGGTCGTACCAGGCCAGCACGTTTGTTATTGAGTTAAGCAGCAAAATAAGATGCTTGTCTAATTTGATGGATGGATGGATCACCTTCAGAAGATCGTAGTCCTGCATCCGGATTACCGCCGGCGTGGGGTTTTCCTCCTCGAAGATCTGCCGAAGTTCCGAAAACACGCGCCGGCCGCTGAGACGTTTGAAAAAGTCCATTTTTACGGCGTTTTCGATCAGGTTCGAGGTAAGCTTTCCGATGGAAAAACCGAATCGCTGCTCAAACCGGATGGCACGGAAAACCCGGGTCGGATCCTCCACAAAGCTCAGGTTGTGAAGTACCCGGATCGCCTTTTCCTTGATATCTCTTTGGGCGGAGAAAAAATCCACCAGGATTCCGAACTGTCCGGTGTTCAATTGGATGGACAGGGTGTTGATGGTGAAATCTCTCCGGAACATGTCCAGCTTGATGGACCCCATCTCGATGACGGGAAGCGCTGCCGGATATTTGTAATACTCGACTCTGGCCGATGCCACATCAATCTTGAATCCATCCGGGAAAATGATAACGGCGGTTCCGAATTTTTCGTGGGAATGAATCCTTGCATTTCGAGAAGCGGCATAGGTCTTTGCAAAGGAGATTCCGTCACCTTCGACGACGATGTCGATATCCTCGTTGGAGCGATATAAAAACAGGTCCCTGACAAACCCTCCCACCACATAGACATTCAAATCCATCCGGTCCGCTGTTTCTCCAATGGTCTTCATCAGTTCGATAATCCTGGCGGAGAGGCGTTCATAAATGAATTTGGACACATTTTTGGTCCGAGCCGGGACCGACTTCTGGACTGGATCCTGGAAATGGTTTTCGGGAGGCTGGTGTTGCCTCACGAGGGTGTTGAGAAGATCGGTCCGGGTAATGACGCCCAGGAGTTTGTCATCTTCCATTACCGGAAGAATGCGCTGCTTGTTCTCAATTATCTTCTCCTGTACTTCAAAGAGGTCCGCTTCGGGTCGGACCGAGGCAAGCTCGGAAGTCATGTACTCTTTGACCGGCACTTTTCCCAGCTTGTGGAAGATGACCTTTTC
>JBECKW010000311.1:0-3048 GCA_040235505.1 Desulfobacterales bacterium | reverse complement strand
CCAGTCCGCGCCCTGGTCCACTGTCTTCTGCACATGGTATTTTTCGAACCACCTGAGAACGGAGACAAATGGTGGAACCGCCCTGCGCAGGGTCGGTCCCAGGAACTGCGCATTGCAGGGCCAGGTCTTGTAGCCGCCAAGCTCTATGGGATAATCTTCTGGCCTGACATCCTTCTGAACCTGGTTGCTGACTAGGTCTTCGCTCATGATATTGGAGAAATCATATGTCTCTGTAATTCCGTCGCCGTATTTGAATTCCACCTTGCTGTCATTGGCTTCGCGCAGGTCCTTATACTCTTCGTAGACCTCGACCATTCTATCGAACATCGGCCCGGAGTTCTCCACAAACAGACGGATGATATCCGGGTTGCACCGGCCGGCGGCGCGCTTGACAAATTCCGCTACGATCTCGCCGGTGTCATAAGGGCCGTATCCTCGCTGGATCAGCCACTTGGAGTTGACATGGCCGATATCTTCGCCAATCCGACCCCAATAGCTGTCAAAGGCCTTTTTCGATTTTGTCTCCGCGACAGCGACCTTGGCCCCGTTGTCCGATGCCCCTAGGGCTGCCATCAAACCGGCGTGACCGCCACCGAGCACAAGAACGTCGACATCGACGGTCTTGGTGATATCGGCCTCAGGGATGACGGGAGGGGTTCCGAGCCAATCACCCGGCCCGCAATATCCGAAGACACGATTGCGTGTGACTGTTTCGTCGGCTTTCGGTGTCTGTGTTTTTGCCGCGGCTGATTCTGAGCCGACCATAAGACCAGTGCCGGCCAGTGCGACGGTTCCCTTCAGGAAACCTCTTCGGGAAATACCGTTCCGGTCGGTTTTTTTCTTTCCCATGTTTTCATCCTTTCCATTGCCCTGAATTTAAAATTACTTATTAAAGCCGGTAATATCGCTAATCCAGGCGATGAAATCTTCCGGATCCTCATTCGCGTCGTGCACAGCGTCCCAGTACAGCCATGTGTTCACGTCCCGGTTCATGTTCTCCAGGCTTGTGGCCAGGTTGATGATGACTGTTTGCGATGTGTGGGGGTCGGATGAACCGTTGCGGAGCCACCAGTATTGAGCGCAGCCAGGGTTGTTCTGCCCGATGAAGTACATTGGATTCATGAGATTCACGACTGTTTTTAAAGCCGCGTCCACCCTGGCGTTTGGGTCACCGGTGGCATGCTGCAGGGCAAAATCTGTAAAGTGGCGGGCGTTGGTGGTGCGGTTTCCGAACAAACTGGGCTCAGGCCCCTTTAAGTCAAAATCGTCAAAGGCTGGAAGCCCCTTCATTCTGCCTACATGCGCCACATAGTCTGCGAAGGCAAAAGAGGCCCCCTTGTCGGTCCATGTGATCCATTTGTTTTTTTCCAAGTATTCTTTACGGTTTTCATCCGTCAGGGCTTTCAAGAACTTATTCGCCGAGGGGATGAGGTAGGTTTGAAGGAGATACCGGTCATAGTTCTCCGCCGTGATGGTTCCAAAGTCATTTCTACCCTTAAGGTTCAGAGCCGCCTGATAGGCACCAAAGGAGGCTTTCAGCTGTTTTGAAAGCGTCTGGTCAACCAGGCCGGATTCCATCGGCGCCTCGCCGTACATCCACTCATAAGCTCCGTCGGCATGGTCCAAATCCAGGATGGGGCAGAAGCAGGCGCATGCATAGATGCGGTCATCCCCGTTGGCGGCACCGATCTCCTCGAGATATGCGTCATACATATGGCTGTTGCCGGAAGCGCCGAGGAGCGCGGAGATCGCGCCTCCTGCGCTGCCGCCCACCGAGATAATCCAATCGCTATTGCCGGGTAAGATTCCCTTGTTATGGCGAATGTAGCGAACAGCGGCCTTCAAATCCACGATGCCGGCAGGCGCCTTGCCAAAGTAGGTCCCGTCGGAAGCCTGGTTGTCACTTCCCCGACAGCCTGGCGACACCACCACATAACCAGCCGCCAGAGCCAGTTTCCTGTTGCCGACGACGTTGACATTTCCGTCCGGAGGAAGGCCCAGGGCATCGCCGACCCAGTCGTTCACAGACGCATAGCCGCCGACGGCGATGGTAAAAACAATAGGAGCGTTTGTGGGATAGACGGCCACGTCATCGACCTTAACGGGAATGCTTACGTTCAGGCTCTCATAAGCCTTGTCCACAGGATTTGTAACATAGACAATGTGCTTGTAAGAACGGTAGGTAACCTTCTTTTCTCCCGCAGAGGTTTTTACGGTCAGGGTTTCGATTGCAAAATCATCCTTCGGGAACATCAAAGGATCGTTTGCGGCGACCTGGATTTTTGCTGAGGGCTTTTCTGAGAAACTCGCAGGCTCATTCTCGGTGCAACCCAGGAACAGCAACAGCATTATTGACAAGATAAAATATAGATAAAATGTGTTTCGTTTCATATTTCCCTCCGAATACGGCTTTCAAACAGTATCGCCAACAAGAGACGAGCCACACCCTTTGATCCGAACCCATGGCATGTGGCGCTGCCCGATGTTGTCCCAATTGCCGAGATAGGTAAATAAAGGTCGCCTTGGCGAACAGCGCGTCAATTCGAATTCGTTGAAAGCCTCAATTGAGATCATGCTGAACCGATGCTTTACAGTATTGTCAATCACAGCGATTATCCCGTGCATACTGGGAAAACCGAAGGGATTAATAACAAAATCAAAGCTATCGAACGGAAAGCCTATGAATCTCAGAGTCTAAGATCATTTTCATTGTAAATATAATAGTTTTTATACAAACTTTTTGAGGGAAATCTATATTAATTTTTTTCAAAAATATTTAATGTAAGAACCCTATCAATGTCAATAAAAAAAATCGATATTTTACTAAATTATTTTGTTAATTATATATCATTCTAATAATATTATTAATTACGATATAAGGATTTCTACGAAAAGTCGAGATCATGCCTGCTCAATCTTTATCATTAAGAAGAAATGATCATCGATCTATGATCGACTAATACCACCTGTCTATAATTATATTATGAACTAAATTATTATTTCGTATCATTGAAGGTCGGAACACCGAATCTGGAAACAAGCTTCACG
>JBECKW010000187.1:0-4700 GCA_040235505.1 Desulfobacterales bacterium | reverse complement strand
GCCACAGGGGTCGCGGACATATCATAATCATAAACGCTGGTCTCCAGTTCAATCGCGCCCTGATCCTTCAGCTTGTCCGGCGCCAGACCCAGCATCTCATCACTGGCATACGGCCGAAGCCCCACTTTTTTGAACACCTCTTTCATGGCGGTGGCACCCATCTCCACCACCGGAACATCTTTAAATCCGCCACCGAAATTGCCGACAGCAGTTCTTGCACCCGAAACAATGACTACTTCTTTCATATTTATTCCTCCTTGAAGATTGTGTCTGATAATCCGGAAATTCGTAACATACAATGGAATCGAAGGTCAATTAACAAATGGACGTCCAACACTCAACGTTCAACATCCAACATCCAATGTTGATGAATGTCTATTTATGATGAGAAATTTACTCGTAAATCAGGTAAAAAAAAGGACGACATCTTCAAACAGGCCCCAACCGCCCATTGGACGTTGGATGTTGGATGTTCGATGTTGGACGTTCATCTGTTCATCTGTTTCTTCCACCACGCAAGCCTTTCCCGTATGGTCTTTTCATAACCCATGTCCACAGGCTCGTAGTAGGTTTCACCATCAAGCTCTTTGGGAAGATAGCTCTGGGATACATATCCACCCTCGTAATCGTGGGCGTATTTATATCCCTTGCCATAACCGAGTTCCTTCATGAGCCCGGTGGGGGCATTTCGAATATGAAGCGGCACAGGAAGTGAGCCGGTACGCTCAACGGCTTCGCGCACCTTGCCCCAGGCCTTGTAAATGCTGTTGCTCTTGGGGGCCGTGGCCAGGTACACCGCGGCCTGGGCCAGGGCCAGTTCCCCCTCCGGAGGCCCGAGAAACCGGAAGGACGCCATGGCGTCCATGGCAACGGTCAGGGCCCGGGGATCGGCGTTTCCCACATCTTCAGAGGCAAAACGCACCATGCGCCTGGCAATGAAAAGCGGATCCTCGCCTGCCATGAGCATCCGGGCAAGCCAGTAAAGGGCGGCATCCGGATCACTTCCCCGAAGGCTTTTATGCAGAGCGGAGATGAGATTGTAATGTTCCTCGCCCGCACGGTCATAGAGCAGGGCTTTTTTCTGGAGCGCCGCCGCTGCCGCCTCCAGGGTAATCAGCTTCTGCTGCGAATCTTCCTCTCCCCGGGGGCCCTCCGCGATCATGGCGGAGACCACCACTTCCAGATTGCTCAGGGCGGTGCGCGCATCCCCGTCGGCCATGCGGGCCATGTGGGTGCGGGCATCTCCGGAGACCGTAAAGCCGAGGGCGCCGTATCCACGGTTCTTATCCGCCAGGCCGCGGTCGATAATCTCCGAAATATCGGCTTCAGACAAAGCCTTGAGGGTAAATACCCGGCACCGGCTCATGAGCGCCGGGTTCACTTCGAAGGAGGGATTTTCAGTGGTGGCCCCGATGAGGGTAATCAGGCCGCTTTCCACATGGTGGAGAAAGGCATCCTGCTGGGCTTTGTTGAACCGGTGGATCTCATCCACGAACAGAATGGTGCGCTTCCGGTGCATCCGGCGGATTTCCTTCGCCTCTTCGATCACCGCCCGGATCTGCTTGACGCCGGCCAGCACCGCCGAAAAATGAACAAAATGGGACCGGGTCTCCGCCGAGATGATCCGGGCAAGGGTGGTTTTACCGCAGCCCGGCGGGCCCCACAGGATCATGGAAAATACACGGTCCTGTTCAATGGCCTCCCGAAGCGCGGTCCCCCCGCCGATGACATGCCGCTGCCCGACAAACTCGTCCAGAGATCGGGGCCGCATTCGGTCAGCCAGGGGCCGGAGGCCCACCTCGTCCCGGGAGCTTTCGATGTCAAACAGGTCCACGGCTTATTCCTTCTTCTTCATCCGGGCCCCCTTGTTTCTGCCGCTTTTTTTCTCACCGAATTCAATTCGCCCGGTCCGCTGCCGAAATAAAATCCGAATCGGCGTCTGGTCGAGGCCCGTCTCCATTCGAATCTGATTGGTCAGGTAGCGCTTATAGGAAAAGTGCACCGCTTCCGGGTAATTGACGAAGCAGACAAAGGTCGGGGGTTTGGACGACACCTGGGTGGCGTAATAATACTTGAGGCGTTTTCCCTTGTGCAGCGACGGCTCGTTTCGTTCGATGGCCTTCTCGATAATCTGGTTCACCTGGCCGGTGCCGATCCGGGTACAGTACTGCCGATGGACCGCTTTAATCATTCCGAACAGCCGCCGGACCCGCTGGCCGGTTTTGGCCGACACCGTGACGGAAGGTGCGAAGCTTAAGAATTTGGCCGCCTCCTTCAGCCGGGACTGGTATTCTTTGACGGTCCGGTTATCCTTTTCCACGAGGTCCCATTTATTGAGCACCATGATACAACCGCATCCCCGCTCGTAGGCATACCCGGCAACGGCCATGTCCTGGTCGGTGATCCCCTCGGCGGCATCCAGCACGATCAGGGCGACATCGCACTCCTCCAGGCT
Source organism: Desulfobacterales bacterium (assembly GCA_040235505.1). GTDB lineage: Bacteria > Desulfobacterota > Desulfobacteria > Desulfobacterales > JAFDDL01 > JBECKW01. Next base: position 2,245 of record JBECKW010000187.1, on the reverse strand, counting down.
TTTCAGGGCCTTTATGACGGAAAATTTTTCTAGTTTTTTCGACACCCGCCCTTTCCGGCGAATGCCTGCCGTATCGATAAATACAAAGGGGGTTCCGTCCACTCTGACCAGGGTGTCGATGCTGTCCCGGGTGGTCCCCGCCACCTCGCTGACCACCAGACGTTCTTCCCCCAGGATATGATTGATCAGGGACGATTTTCCCGCATTGGGCCGCCCGACCACGGCCACCCGGATCTGGTCCGGGTCTTCCTCGGTGTCATGTTCCGGCAGCACTCGAACCAGTTCATCCATGAAGTCGGGAAAGCCGTATCCATGTTCGGCGGAAACGGGGAAAAGGTTTTCCACACCCAGCGCGCAAAAATCATACATCTGGGTTTCCCGCGCCTCTCCGTCGATCTTGTTGACGGTATAGAACACCGGTTTTTCGATGCCCCGAAGAAGTTCGATCAGGTCTGTATCGTAGGGCGAAAGCCCGCCTTTTCCATCGAGCACCAGCACAATGACATCGGCGTCATCGATGGCCTGGTGAACCTGGTTCCGAATCTGGGCGGCAAACCCTCCCTCGTCTTCATCGGAAAATCCACCGGTATCCACCACCGCAAAGCCGATATCATTCCAGTTGGCATCGGCATAATTCCGATCCCGGGTAACTCCCGGGAAGTCGTCCACCAGCGCGGACTTACTCCGGGTCATACGATTGAAAAGCGTCGATTTGCCAACATTGGGACGACCCACAAGGGCGATGATGGGTTTCATTGATACGGTGTTCCTGAGTTAAGATTACAAGTTCATGGAGTGCCTTGAGCAGCACTGCAAGTTCATGGAGTGCCTTGAGTGCGCTTGAGTGCCTTGAGTTAATGCATCCTGTCTTTTTATAAAAGACGGAGTGAAGCGACTCCTCAACTCAAGGCACTCTATGAACTCCAGGCACTCAAGTGCACTTTCTCTTTAGCTCTATGAACTCAAGGCACTTTCTGTTCAATCCTACTACCCCAAACCCCACCTCTTTGCAACGCAAACCGCTGCCCTATTCCCTCACGTTTCCCACTTGCATTTTCAGGGAAAAATTGCCAATCTGACGACCGGTTGCCCCTATGCAGGTGCGATTTCAAATTTCAAATCTCAAATTTTTGAGGGAAAACATGCCGACCGTAATCGAGGAAGCAATTGACGTTCTGAAAATAGAAGCCGACGGGATTCTGAACCTGATCGACCGTATTGACCATAATTTCAAAGACATGGTGGATCTTATATACCAGACCAAAGGACGACTGATCGTTTCGGGGATCGGGAAATCGGGAATTGTGGGCCGAAAGATCGTGGCGACCCTGACCAGCACCGGCACCCGGGCACTTTTCATGCACCCGGTGGAAGCCATGCACGGAGATCTGGGCATGGTCTGCCGGGACGACGTTTTCATGGCTCTCTCATTCAGCGGGGAAACCGACGAACTCAATATGCTGCTGGCGAGCATCCGGAATATTGGCTGCAAAATCATTGCGTTAACCGGAAACCTCAAATCGACCCTTGCCAAACTCAGCGACATTATCGTGGATGTGGGAGTCCCCCGGGAGGCTTGCCCTCTGGGCCTGGCTCCCACTGCCAGCACCACGGCGCTTTTAGCCATGGGAGACGCCCTGGCCGTCGTGCTCATCAACAAGAAAAACTTCAAGTCCGATGATTTCCGGAAATTCCACCCGGGCGGCAGCCTGGGGCAGCGGCTGGCGACAAAGGTGGAAGACATGATGCTGGTGGGAGCAGCTATCCCCAAAGTGGCGGTCGACGCAGGTATGGACGCCGCCCTTTCTGAAATTAACCGCCTGGGACTGGGCGCCACCCTGGTGGTGGATAACGATGGTCATCTGGCGGGCATCATCACCGACGGCGATATCCGCCGGCTGGTCAGCCGGGAAAAAAATCCGGCCGAGCAGATGGTGAAGGATGTCATGACCCCCAAGCCCCGCGCCCTCACCCCGGATGCACCGACCTATGACGCCTTGAATCTTATGGAACGCCACCAGATCACCGTGCTCCCCATCACCGATGCCGCTGGAAAAGTGAAAGGGATTCTTCACCTTCACGATATACTCGGGAAAGGGCAGTTCAAATTTAACGGGTGTTAGTAAAGAAAACCATTCTCTATCCTCCCCTTATAAAGCTCCCCTTATAAAGCTTTGACGCGTTTTGTAAAGAATGGTAAAGTCATCGGCGATTGGTTTTGGCAGGTTGTCTTTTGGAGGGCGGC
>JBECKW010000252.1:0-3443 GCA_040235505.1 Desulfobacterales bacterium | reverse complement strand
CGGTAAAAGGAGAGACCTTCGGATCCAGCCGGGCCATCAGGCCAAAGGCATAGGGAACCGTCAGCCTGATTTTCAGACCGCGGGGAGTGTAAATTGCCATGCTTTCCCTCTCATATCCACCAGGCCATATATGGCCGTCCTATTCAAGCTTTAGAAGATACGTATCCCTGGTTAGCCAGAGTTCCTCTATACTGTTCATCCAACGTGCCGGTCATCGGGCAGCCGGGGCTTCCATTGACCGTGCTATTTTTTTCTGATGATCAGCAGAGCCACGTAGGGAACGGCGTTGAAAACCAGCCAGATGATTTTGTACAACCCAAGAAACAAATAATAAGCCACGTTTAAAGCTTCACGAGGGATCTGGAATAATTTGCCTTGAATACTATATACCCAATCAAGTCCCGTGATGCCGATTATAACCGAGAGGATCAGCAGGCCCCCGTTGATGATGGTACACCACATGAAAAATGCCGTTACTTTTTGAATGTTCATGAGGCCCCTCATTCTAAAATTATCCGGAGATTAAACCTCCCCGCCCTTTACGATCCTTTGTGCACGCGCATGCAATTCGTTTCATACGGCTTTGTTATCTTTCTATTTTTACGCTTTGCTGCTTATTCCAAGGCATTTTTTTCAGAACAAGCGCAATTCCACACCGGTTGAAAGCAACGACCATGAATGTTCCCAAAAGCAACAAAAGATAGAATGAGAATCGAATGGTCTCCAATAACCCCAAAAGCGTCAAGGCGAAATAAACTATTCTTACTTGGGTATCAAAAGCCATAAGACTTTTAAAGCGTTTATAAAAAACGAATATCTGTATCGCGCTGATTACCATTACAAAATAGTAGCCTGGTATCCATCCCGATAGAGCAGTAATTATGAAAATGAATGTAATCGCCCAAAACCACCAGTCTATTTTTTTGGGTTCAACAATAAATTTCATTTTTACTATCCCCCCATTTAAGTCATCTACAAATCATCATTATGATGCCGAAACAATTTAAACCCTAATGCTTCCAAAATTAGCCCGAAAATTAATTAAAACATCGTATTGTAGTTTGCGGACTTTTCTGGAACTGACTGCATAACGCCCCAATGCTCAACGATTTTTCCATTATCTACTCTGAAAATTTCAATGATTGCCTCGCCTGCATCTTCGGGTGAATTTTTTGAATGTAGATGAATTACAACCAGGTCATTTTCAGCAATGACACGTTTAATGCTGACCTCAATTTTTGGATTACTGAAAATTTTGGCGAGAGACTCGATAGTTGACTTTTTATCCAAGAAATCAGGACAATGCTGAATATACGTATCACCGACATACCTGTTAAAAGCCTCTTCAACCTTTTTATTCACGAATGCCAGAGTAAAAAAATCCGCGACAAGCTTTTTATTTTCTATCTTCTTCTTCATTTGGAAAAATTTTAATGGTTACAAGTTCATTCGGATCTGAGGTTTTCATCTTATTGTCCTAATCGTTTTATAACATGAAAATCACAGGCGACGGTAGTTTGGCGTCCTGTTCGTTTTGTCGATACGAAAACGTTCCTTACCGCATAATTTTTGAGAGCCGGAAGGTCCTGGCTTTTTGACAACCACTTGGTATTACTGGCTAATTCGTTCGAACAGTGTTCTTACACCATCGATGAGCCCCCGCTCGGCGCAGCCCTGCCGGGCCCGTGTATCGGTGGCGGGATAGGTATTCAGCGGATATGCCGCATCGTCGACAACAAACCGGAACGGGCCGAAGTTGACGCCGACCAGCAGTGTGTTCCTAAGCGGTGAGGCCTGCCGGACCTTATCCCACAGAGCCGGAACAACATTGCCATTGACCAGCACGTAAGCCACGTCGCCGATTTGCAGCAACCCCATGTTGAGTTCGACCGGATCGGCATCCCGGGTGGTGAATTTGCAGGGGGGCAGGTCGGAGTCCTCGGTATAGGCGCACAGGCTTCCCAGGTTGCGCGGTGTCGTGATCTTTCCGGGGCACTGCAAGGTATCGCTGACAGCGGCGATTCTCGGGTTGGTCGACAGGTCGCGAATTCCGGCTGCGCGGGCAAGGGCTTCTTCTCCAAGGATTACGCCCATGGCATTCATGATTTTTAAGGCGGTGCCCGGCGGCCGTTCGGACTCATCCCAGACCCTGTACAACGGGGTTGCCGGCGCACCGATCGTGAAGATCGCGACCGCATGGCCGCCGAGCTCTTGCTCCAGGTAGCGCGAGGTGGCGCCGGGCACATCTCCACTGATGAGCCCTTGATGCAGTTCCACCGGCTCGATGCCGTAATTGAGCAGCAACGCGATCGGCTTACCGTCGAGGGTTTCGAACTTGTGCACGCCAAGCGTGTGATCGACGGGTTGCGTTCCCGTCCGATCGATGCCGTCGATAAATCGGTGTTGCGACTCGAGCCATTCGTTCCGGCTCGCCACCAGGGCCGCCGTTCCCGCCGCATAGCCGGCGCGCGCGGGCTGAAGCGCCTGGTTCGCCTGCCGGATCGCTTCGTGAATCGCACCGATGACCGTCTTATTGAATGACTCCGTGACCGGGATGTTGTGCCGCAGGCTGTCACGAATTTTCTTGATCTCCTCCGGGCTGAGTTGGTCGGCATTCGGTATCTGGATGTTCTGCTCGATGGAGGCAACCCGTAACGAATTGTGCGTGTGCGAGGTCCCGATGAGGATGAATTCGGGTGCGATATTGTACTCGCTGGAGATATCCTGAACCAGCTTGTCGAAGAAATCGGCCTGGATCATGGGGACCTCGGCGACGGCGATGATGGCTTTATTCGGTGCGCTTTCCAGCACCAGAGCCCGAACGTATATGTGGTCGTTGATGCCCTTGAAGACGGCCGGGAGCTCGGCGGCCGGAGGCGTGATGTCGATCCGTGCCGCTCCAGCCCGAAACTGCGGTTTCACAGCTGCAGCCGGTGCCGCGAAGGCAAGCCAAACGACCACCGCGCCCAGCGCCAAAATGGCTTTCGAATTCTTGAACCCCCGCATCTTTCTGCTCCTTTCACCTAAAAACCAAGGACTAAAGACGTATCACCACGAAGCGCACGAAGAATTCTGTTTAATACCCCCTTGAGGGGTACACGAAGAAGGGCAGTTAACTGAAAAGCCATAATTAGCCGCAGACTCACACGGACCCACACAGACAATTATTCGAACAAAAGGGGGCCCCTTCGCGTAGTTGGACATACCAAGCTTCATGCATCGGAACCTTCGGTACAATAACCATTCCGGCCCGAATACGTAAAGAGAGAAGCTTGATAAACACCCGTACAACCGAAAAGCCGATCCAAAAGTCTTTTTCATCGGACCGGCTTTTCGAATCAGAATATTTATTTCAGGCTGTCGAGAAGGCCAACCGCCGTGGCCACGAATTTCTCCGCAGCGCCTTTGGCAAATCCCGCTTTCTGCGCTTCTGCGGTCCCCTT
>JBECKW010000221.1:0-5584 GCA_040235505.1 Desulfobacterales bacterium | reverse complement strand
TTTCAAACGTTCGTTCCATCCCACTTCAAAAATAAGGGTGGCCGTGTCCGAAAAGAAATTAGAGGGCAACCCGGGCATAAAGAGGTTGAAATTCGCGTGAAGAGAGTCTCCAGCCGGATACATGACCTCATGGGGCGCCATGGGTATGAACGCCGGGAAAAGCGCAAGCGAATTTGCAGCTTCTTTAAAGGGCGCGTTCTTTCTATACGTGACTTCGGCGGCAAGGGTCCATATCCCAATGCTGGTGTTGGCGCTTACGCCATATGCCTTAATATCCTTCGGATAGAAAAAGGTGTATTGGCCCTCAATTGGCTTTACAACCACATAGAAGTCCTTGGAATGGTATTTCAAGGCGTAAAAACCTAAGTCCCAGCCGCCGAGGGTGTATCCCATTTTAATCCCAAACTGCCCGGAATCGGGTGGATCCATATCAGTAGTTTTGAGATAGCCAGCCCCCCAAATTTGTTCCGCGCCGGGGCCTATAATGTCCGCCGGGGAGAAAAGGCTGCCGGAGGCAAACAAGCGTGTGGGTTCCCAGGCAAACTGGTAGTAAGCGCCGAATGACAAGTTGTTGGTCACCTGTATCATCGTTAATAGCTGGGGAATCGGCCTGATCAGCTCTTTACCCTGGGTGTTGGGCAGGGTCGAGGCCTTGGCCACGTCAACAGGCGCCATGCCACTCGCAATACCGTTGTCGCCCATGAAAAAGGACTCCCCCCACCATTGAGCAAATTGACCTGCCTTGTAGGTCAGACTCATGTCGCCCAGGTAAAAGGTTCCAAAGGTAAAGGCATCCAGCAGTTCGGCATCCCGGCCTTGGATCTTCCTGGTTTCTTTGGTGAACTGATTGTAGGGTACCGAGATTACGTTGGCGGTAAATGGAGAATCATTGTCGTTTTTAGTATTGTACACCGAGTCATACCAGGCCGCCCCGCTGAATCGGATACCGAACTTCTTATAAACGACATCAAATTCCGACAATAGGTCAAGCCGATTCATGGCGAGGCCTTTATTAAAATTGCGGTCGCCATCGTCGGTATTTGGGTCGGCTATTAGATCGGGGTTCTGGTCGTTTAATCTAACTATGAGACTGTAAGTCAGTGTATTGTCAAATCGTATTTTGACATCAGGGTTATTAGTTTCGATCACCATGGCCTGCGCCTGGCCGGCAAAAAGAACGGATACAAAAAGTATTGCCCCCAGGCTCGCCACCAGTCTTCCTTTGAAAACAAATAAAAATTTTGAAATTTCAGTCGGTTCCTTCACGATCGCACCCCCCTTTCGCGCAGTTGACGCTTTGTGCTTGATTTAAGTGTTTACCGGTTTTTAAATCCTATAAACGCTTTACATCGACAAACAATCATCTGTTTCGGAGCTGTTAAATAATCACATTTGCAAATTATGCTTTATGGCCCGATATTATAATTCCATCCGCCATAAAACCGATGCGGCTTGATATTGATCTTCTTCAGTTCCGCATCGGTCTCTTTGATCTTGAGAGGGTACCGCTTCTTATCGAGTTGCGCCTTCACCTCGAGTCCGGTTTCAGTGGTGGTTTGTTTGATAAGCTTTACAATTACCTCATGGCTGATAAGCATCCGTCAGCGCCAGTTCATGTTGATGTGGGGAAAAAGCCGATGCTCGATTTTGTTCCATTTGCTGGTCCTCGGCGGGAAATGACATACGAATATTATGAGACCCGTTAGAAAAGTGTATCGGCAAAAACCCCAATTCATCATAGGCAAAAACGGAATAATAAAATCTATACTTACCGGCCGTAAGGTATTTTTATGTGTTTTTATATGGGATGTCAAGAAATATTTTAAAAATTCGGCCGTATTGAAAAATCGGCTATGAACCTTTAAAATATAAGTCTTTGAACCTTCAAGATATAAATCGGATTAAGGCAATTTGGTATCTGCCGTTTCCCGAAAAGTTAGGGGCAGGGTCTACACAATTTTTCACGGATAGATGCCGCCGCTATTTTCCGTTGCCCCGATCCTCCTTTGTATATGGATCATACCCGTAAGGGCGACCGTATCCGACGATGAATCTGGGATGCTTCGTGTACACTATATCCGGGAAGCAGCAGCAAAGGCCTGGCGAGTCACCTTCTGCACATTACCGCCCTCGCCTGTGCAGTCGCCTATAGTAAAAAAACGGATGGCCGATCCTGAAAACTTCATGACCTCATCCAGCCTCGGTTTAAAGCCCGCGTAGACCACCACGCTGTCGGCCTTGACGGACTTCTCATTCCCTTTGGCATCACGATAGGTTACGTTTCCCCCCGAAATGCTGGTGGGCATAGCCTCCAGAACATGGCTGAAATCCAGGCCCTCGAACGTAGAGTCGGGAATTTGCGAGTGGGCGCCTTCCGTTACCGCCAGTATTCTTCCAGTGGCCAGAGCCGTTACCTTATGGCCGTTTTGGGCCAGATATATCCCTGTCTGCGTACCGCACAAACCGCCGTCTCCGACCAATACCACGACGTGTTTACCCAGGGCCTTCTCATTGCCGTAAACATCCGTGACCTTATAAACGTTGCCGCCATCCGCACCGGGCATCTTCGGAAGAATGGCCTCCGCACCAACGGCTACCATCACCGCGTCGTATCCTCCCGACCGAATCATGTCGTGGGTGGCTTCCGTGTTTAGAAGCACCTCAATACCGTTCTTGTTCACTTGGCGGATAAGGTAATCCCTGTAATCTCTGAAGGGCCACTGAAAGGCGTAAAAATCAGCGTGCCGGAGCAGTCCGCCCAGGAATGAATTCTTTTCATACAGGGTTACCCTGTGACCTCTTTCGGCAGCCGTCACGGCGGCTTTCATGCCCGCCGGACCGCCACCGATAACGGCAACCTTCAACGGTGCGGCCGGTGCGTCGATCATTCGGTTGATTTTATGCTCAAAGCCCAACTTCGGGTTTACGGTACAAAATCCCCCATGGCACCGGTTGTCCAACACACAGGGTACGACATCCGCGCCCCTGCCTTCATACAATTTTTTGCCGTATTCCGGATCGCTGATAAAGGCCCTGGCCATGGCGACCATATCGGTTTTTCCGCTGGCGATGAATTCCTCGGCCAGATCGGGATCCTGGTATCCGCCCACAGGCGCCGTGATTATCTTCACGCCCCTTTTCTTGACGACTTCCGCATAAGGAAGGGTCGATGGATTATACTTCGAAGAATTATACCCCGATGGATGTTGGAAGTCACCGTCCTTTCCCCGAAGCTGAAGGATGTCCACCGAGCCTTCCCACAGTTTCGCATATTCGGCAAGATCTTCCGGGGTGTAGCCGCCATCCTCCTCGCCGCAGACTTGCCCGTCTATCAGAAAATCCTGGCCGCATAACTTCTTGATGGCCTGACACAGCTCAATGCAGAGTCTTGCCCGGTTTTCGGTGCTCCCGCCATACCGGTCCTTTCTCTTGTTCCACTTGAACGACAGGGCATTTCCCAACAGGCTGTTACTATGATTCATATACAGGCACGCCATGTCAAAACCGAGATCCTGATAACGCCTTGCCGACTCTGCGAGACCCTTAATCCATTTTTGCAGCATGTCGATGGGGATCTCCTTTGCCTCGACAACATACTCCCCCAAATTCGGTCTTGTCCGGATATCATAGATGTCGCTGATGTCGTATCCTTCCGGTTCGGTCATCTGGGTGAGGGACACGTCGGCCTTGGCACCATAGAAATGAATGGCCTCCGTCAGCTTTTTGACATAATACTGGACCCCCCTATCCTTGAGGTCAAATTTATCCACAGAAACCGTAACAATGGCGGCACCGTTTCTGGCCACATTTGCTTCATACGTTATGGTCGGATCGGTGGGATAAGGCTCCGGTGAATCATTCAGAACATTCGGAAGCGCTCTGGTGGCCATCAGCTTGTTCTTCAGGACCACATTCCGTATTCTCAACGGCGACAGAAGATGACTGTATTTGTTGTCTACTTCTTTCATATCGGCGGTCCCGGGCTTTTCGGATGCCATTGCCACACCGGCTTGTGCTCCCGGAGCAACGACCTTTGTAAGCTTTTTATAGATCAGCGCTGATGTTGAAGTCACACCGGCGGTAATCATGAATTGCCGTCTTCCCATAGGCGTTTTAATCATACTCATGATTTACTCCTGTTTTTTTTACTTTGTATCGGCATTTCAATAAAGTGCTTACTTCTTCCCAACCGGAATCTCATAGACGGGCACTTCATTTTCCGAAAGCTTGAGTACTTTTTTCAGGGTGTCGGCACTGAATCCCGCCATGGTGACGCCCCCCATATCCAGAGAAACACATTGCAGCACGATATTCTGCGCCACATGGCCCGCCTCCAGGTAGTAACCCGAAGCCGCATAGGTTTTTTTCGTATCAGCGGTTATTACGAGCACTGCCGGGGCTGTGGGGATCGGATCTGCATGACCGGCCACCGTGGGACGCGATGCCGAAGCGGTCGATGTCGAGGCCGAAGCATCCCGGCCTTCCGGACTTGCGGGCCGGGCTTTCCTTTCGAAGCTGCTTCTCGTATCGCCTCCGGTTACAAGCACGAGCACGTGGCCTGCCGGTTCATAACGATAGACGCCCTGGGGCACACCTGTGATGTTGAAGACGGCTGCGTAGACTGTCAAGGGGTATCTTGCCAGGCCCGAAGGAGCGGTTCTGAATCCCTTTTCCGGCTCGGTAATCCCCTGGGCCGCCCACAGGAGTTGCGACAAGTCCTTGAGCGTAACGGGCTTGTCCGAATAAGTCCTCAGGGATCTTCGCGAAGCGAGTGCCTGTTCTATTGACACGTCACTCTTCAATGACGGCTGTGGGAGCTTGATGTCACCCTCTGCCGCGATGCCCAGCGACGCCACGATGAGGACGAAACTTACCATTCCTAAAAATACAATACTTCCTTTTCGACTCATAGCATTCATTGCTCTCTCCTCTTAGGTTCTGGTCGCACTGCAAAAAAATTCAACCCGATTGCCTCATTTTTTGTATTTCCTGTCTGAACTGGTTGTTAACACGCTTGTTATGATCTATTTTTCAGGTTCTTCAAACACTTCATCTTCCAAAAGGAAATTCGGCGTGTGGACCAAAATAAGTACGGCATCATCTGATCCGGTATTCTTATAAGCGAAACGTTCTCCTTTTCGAATAATGCAGGCATCGCCGGCGGAAAGGTCACAGGACTCACCATCAATGGTAAAAAGTACATTTCCACGAACAATGTAATACCTGAATTTTGCACGCAATTAGCTTTCAATGGCCACTATGACCAATTTTTTTAAAATGACGAAGAACTCGTTTTCTACCCTATCGCATGATCGTTACCTATTATGAGCAGCAAACGGTTTGGCAATGATTCCCTTAACCTCGCATATCTAAAGGGAATTATCATGCAAGAAATATTTTGCATTGAATTCTCCCGAGTTCGTCGACCGTTCAACATGAAACTTGCTCCCAAGGCTTTGGTTTTAATCGCGCCTGATCCAGGAAGTTGAGAAAGTGGATCATCGCGGGTGTTCTCGCATCGTGTATGGAGTACTTGACCTTATCTCGGTTTTGATCTTTGACAACTTTGGCGGCAATAAAGAGG
>JBECKW010000214.1:0-7263 GCA_040235505.1 Desulfobacterales bacterium | reverse complement strand
TCCAAACCCAGCTCCCGACCCAGAACCACCATCATGATGGCAAATGATATGCAATTCCCCTGCTTGTTCGAAAAGGTTTTTGCCGCGCTGTAGGTTTTGAAGGCATCGAATTTCCAATCCAGCAGTGACGGGTCCATCACCGCTTCTATCAACCTCTGAAGCTTGAAATAGTCATTTTCCGTGCTTTTGACATTCACTTTTAAAAAATTACGCATATCCGGGGTTACTTCAAAGATATTGTCTTCCGGCATCGACAATTGAGCCGCCCGGTCTCCCAACAGCGATTCGCCACTCAGAACCCTGTCCAAAAGGTCCCGGGTCGGCGCCGGATAGAGTCGGGTCGTTTGGCAGCCACAACAGATCCACGATAGGCAGATCGCCAGAAACAAAACCCCTGGTGCATGTCTGTAGCGTTCTCTATTCACCATATTCCTGCCCGTAAAAAGGTTTCCGCGGCAAACAGTAAATCAATCAAGCTGTATTTATATTTCATAATACCAAATGTTCGATTTGAAAACCGGTCTTTTAAAATCGATTCCGACACCGACCCCGAAAGAAGCCCATTTGTTTTGAATGGCAGTCGACCCATTAACATCCGGAAACCTATTAAAAAGAATTCCCACTAGGTATGGTGTTTCCCAAAAGTTAGGCAGGTTGTTTCCCAATAAATACTCGAGGGCCATAATGGTGGACTGAATGCCATAAAAATTCAGTGGGTTAAATTTTGTTTCGATACGGGAACAGAATTTGCTTTCTCTGTTGACGAAATAAGAGGTTTTTGTCACAGGTTCGCCGTACCAATGGATTACGGTAGCGATAACAGCAGGTAAAATTTTACCAGGGATGAATTTTACCAATTTGTGGAAATGACATGACTCAAGAAACGGAAAAGATAGAACTCAAAGATAACGGCGGCAGACGTTCCGGTAAGGACCGGCGGGTCTTTTCGTATGCCGGTTACCTCCCCGAGAGAAGAACCGGCAGGGAAAGGAGAAGTGGTCTCGACCGGAGAAAATCCATAAGATACCAGACTCTCGCCAATACCTAAGAAGTGGTTTCAAAACCTCCCCTAAGGCCCATATCTGCGTTGGAGCGATGGATCCAATCCTCGAAATATTAAATATATTCCTCCGGTTAAATGCATCGCTCCGCTCCCGCTCAAAGTCCGGGATTTCGCTGGCGCTCAACTTGCCTTGGGTCTGATTGTCAAAGACCCCGCCGCAGTCTGGCGGGGGAGGTTTTGAAACCACTTCTAACGTTCTTCATTTAATCCCCGACATTTTCCCCTAAAAATCTATCGTATGGGCGTGCGCAATTTTTGTTCCTCATGGAAGATATCGTAACCGGATGAGGTGTGGATATTTCATCGTGTAATCATAATATCTTGAAATAATACGATTTTATTTTGTGGTATTCCCGGCATGGATATTGCTGTTTTTTTTAACGGGTAATTTGTGCACCTCAGAACAACAGGCACTTGATATGTCTCAGCCAAAGAGGACAAAATGATACGAGGAAAAAGGAAAATGGATCTAACCACTCAGTATGTCATGACCGATGGCAGGCGACTGGGTACTGAACGGCGGATTTTTTCATATACCGATCATCTTCCGGAGAGGCGCTCGGGGCAGGATCGACGTTCTTCTGCAGAGCAGGGCAGGCCCCATCTTTACCTTGTTAAGCCGGAGTGACGGTTCGGGCTTTCTTCAAGTTTTAAATAACCCTTCCAGTATTTCTGCCGGCAGGACGTTCTCCCGCATGGCAGCTTCCCTTACGGTGATGCCGTCGGCATGTGCCTTTTTCGCAATTTCCGCAGCTTTGTCATAGCCGATATGGGGCACGAGTACTGTGGCCAGTGCCAGGCTTTTTTCAACGTATTCGGCGCATCGCCTCGTATTTGCAACGATGCCGCGGACGCACCGTTCATTGAATAAGGTGGCGGCGGATGTGAGCAGCCGGATCGATTGCAGCAGGTTGTGCGCAATCAAGGGCAGGGCCGTGTTGAGTTCGAAGGACCCGAACTGGCCACCCAGCAAAATGGCTGTATCGTTTCCCGCCACCTGCATCGCAACCTGAAGCACGGTTTCAGGAATGACGGGGTTGACCTTCCCCGGCATGATGGAGGAGCCCGGCTGGAGGGACGGGATGTTGATTTCTCCGAAACCGCATCGCGGCCCGGAGGAAAGCCACCGGATATCGTTGGCGATTTTGCCGAGACTGACGGAGACGGTCTTCAGTATGCCGCTGGTTTCGACCGCCGTGTCCTGGGCCGATTGGGCCTGAAAGTGATTGTCGGTTTCCCTGAAGCCCAGCTTCGCATGCTCCGAGATCCGTGCAATCGTCTTTCGGGCGAACTCCGGATGCGTATTGATGCCGGTGCCGACGGCGGTGCCGCCCAGGGCCAATTCGGAAAGCCGGTCTTCAATGGACCGGAGCCGCTGAATACTGCGGCCGACTTGACCGGCATATCCTGTGAACTCCTGCCCCAATGTCATGGGAACGGCATCCTGGAGATGGGTTCGGCCTATCTTCCGGATTTCCCGGAAAGCCGCAGCCTTTTCAACAAGTGCCTGTTCCAGAGTTTCCAGGGCGGGAATCAGCCCGGAATGTATCTGCCGGAGTGCAGCGATATGAATCGCCGAGGGGATGACGTCATTGCTCGATTGGCCCAGATTGACATGGTCGTTGGGGTGAACCGGTGTTTTCCCGCCCCGTTTTCCCGTGAGAATTTCGTTGCTTCGGGAAGCCAGCACCTCGTTCATGTTCATGTTCGTGGAGGTGCCGGAACCGGTTTGAAATACATCGACGACAAATTCAGAAGCCAGCTTTCCCGCCATGACTTCTCCGGCAGCGGAAATGATGGCCTCCGCCGATTCCGGGGCCAGCAATCCAAGCTCCAGGTTCGTCGCGGCTGCGCATTTTTTAATCAGCGCAAGCGCCTGAATGAATTCTCCGGGCGGCACAAGCCCGCTGACGGGAAAATTTTCAACAGCACGCTGCGTTTGGGCGCCGTAATAAGCATCGAATGGAACTTTAACCTTCCCAAGAGAATCATATTCTTCACGATTTTGCATGAAAGCTCCTTGAAAGAAAGTGCTGAGTTACTACATACCTAATGCCGTTAACTTAAGAAAATCTGGAAGAATAACGAAAGAAAATTTTTACCACAGAGAGCACAGAGAGCACAGAGATAAAAACTTTAAGAGGCTGTATTTTTATATGTTTCTCTGTGCTCTCTGTGCTCTCTGTGGTGATATTTTTTAGTATTTATTCAAATTGATGCCCTCAAGTTAATGACGTTGACTACATACCATCTGGGTGCCAAGCGAAAAGGTTTTTCACTCAGCACTCAGCACTTATTTAAACAGCTCCGTACTCAGATAGCGTTCTCCCGTACTCGGGACGATGGCGACGATCATTTTACCCTTAAATTCCTCACGCTTGGCAACTTCCATGGCCGCCCAGACCGAGGCTCCCGAGGAGATTCCGCAGAGGATGCCTTCGATTTTGGCAAGACGCCGGGCGGTTTCAAACGCGTCCTCGTTGCGGACCGTGACGACATCATCGATGACGGACCGGTCCAGTACATCCGGGATGAAGCCGGCGCCGATTCCCTGAATTTTATGGGGCCCGGGGCTGCCGCCCGAAAGGACGGGCGAGCCCGCCGGCTCCACGGCGATGGCCTTAAAGCCTGATTTGCGCTTCTTCAGGACCTGAGCAACCCCGGTAATGGTGCCCCCGGTGCCGACGCCGGATACGAGGATATCCGCCTGGCCCCCGGTGCCCTCCCAGATTTCTTCCGCCGTGGTTTCGCGGTGGATTTGCGGGTTTGCCGGATTGGCGAACTGGTTGGGGATAAATACATTTCCTCGTTCTTTGGCAATCCGTTCGGCTTGTTCGATGGCGCCTTTCATCCCCTTGGCGCCCGGCGTCAGGATCAGTTCGGCGCCAAGATGTGTCAGGAGTTTTCTTCTTTCGATGCTCATGGTTTCCGGCATGGTCAGGCACAGCCGATAACCTTTGACCCCGCATACGAAGGCCAGGGCCAGCCCCGTGTTGCCGCTGGTGGGTTCCACAATGAGTGTTTCGGCATCGATTCGGCCTTCATTTTCCGCCGCCTCGATCATGGCAACGCCGATCCGGTCCTTGACGCTTCCCAGGGGGTTGAAGTATTCGAGTTTTGCATAGATCTCGGCGGAAAGCCCCTCCGCGATCCGGTTTAAACGCACCAGCGGCGTCCCGCCGACGGTGCTGACGATATTGCGATGTCGGGTCATGGCCTGCCTCCGTATTTGTATACAAGCTTGGGCGTTTCCAGCATGACTTTGGTATCCGGGGGGATTGATCCGGTCAGCCAGACGCTGCCGCCGATCACAGACCGGGCCCCGATCAGCGTATCCCCCCCGAGGATGGTGGCACCGGAGTATATGATCACCTCATCTTCTATGGTCGGGTGGCGTTTGGTTCCCTTCAGGCGTTCTCCGGCCCCCTCCGGGATCGACAGGGCGCCGAGTGTGACGCCCTGGTAAATTCGCACATTGTTTCCAATGACGGTGGTTTCCCCGATGACGACCCCGGTGCCGTGATCGATCACAAAGCTTTCTCCGATTTCCGCGCCGGGGTGGATATCGATGCCGGTTTCGCTGTGGGCGTACTCGGTCATGATGCGGGGCAGCAGGTTGACACCCAAATCGTTGAGCCGGTGGGCGACCCGGTAAATGGTGAGGGCGAAGATGCCGGGATAGCTGAAAATAATTTCATCTTCGCTCTTTGCCGCCGGATCCCCTTTCAAGGTTGCCCGGACATCCATGGAAAGCAGTCTTCGAATCTCGGGAATCGATTCAAGCATGGCCGTTGCAACCTGGTAGCCTTTGGTTTCGCACTCGACACAGGGTCTGTCGTATCGGAAGCAATCATGGCGGATGCTGTTCGTGATCTGTTCGGAGAGAAGATCGTAGAGTTTGGTAACGGTCTGTCCGAGATAATATGTCAGGTTGACCGGGTCGATTTTTTCCCGGGTAAAATAGCCGGGAAAAATGATTTCCCGAAACCGGTTGATGATATCGATCACCGAATCCTTTGACGGAATCGGTTCGAAGTCTACATGGAGGTAGCAATCTTTGTCATGGCAGTTATCCAGAATACGCCGGGTAATGGCGGGCAGCCTGCCCCGGTACTCGGCAGCCGCATTGAAATCGATTTTGCAGGTATCTTTCAGCATCGTTGAGTGATCATCCATAACTTCCAACCTTTCGCGTAAATGGGGCGAGTGGCTCGAGTGTTTTAAACTAAGTTAAAACACGCTAACATCTTTGTCAAAATAATCGTTTGAGGTACCATATTGTGGTACATAAGGGAAGGGGCAGACCAACTATATCAGGGCAATTGCATGTATGACGTGACGATGTAATCGGGGTCGGAATCGCTATCGGTATCGGGATCGGAAAAGGCTCGATAGCGATTCCGATACCGATAGCGACCCCGATCATGACCTCATCCGATTTTACATGCGATTGCCCCGCCGTCTCTAACCCGCCTGAAACCCCGCCCAGACCAGGGTGATAACACCCGCCAGGACAAAGTGCGTTTCCACTAGAAATTCGAGGCGATTGCTTGGCAGCATACGGCCGTGTTCATATGCCGTGATAATAACAAACAGAGACATGGGGCAGATGACAAGGAAAAACCCGAGAGAGGATACCCATCCAGCCATATCGACGCCGATAAGGAGAACCAATAGAATACCGCAGATGGTTTTCAGAAGGGTGATCACCTTTTTTTCACCCATGAGAATCGGAATGGTTTCTCTTCCCACAATCCGGTCCGCCTGCATATCGAGGATATCGAAAAAGGCGGTTCTGGCAAACACCATGCCGATTGCGAAAATGAACACGACGATACTGCCCGGATTCCAGTGGCCGATTTCGGCCATATGGGGAAGCAGGGCTGTGACGATGCCCCAGGCCAGGGTAATCAGGACGGTTTTGGAGCCGGGAATATCCCGGATGCTTCGGTATCGGCGACCACCTCGGCCGGCCGGAACCAGATTGATATTATAAAGCAGGCCGGCGGCTGACATGATGAGCAGGATGAGAAAGGGTTGCCAGCCCAGGGTAAAGGCAGTGATCAGGCCGGCGGCGCCCGCTCCGAGCGCCAGCAGGGTGAGGGAGGTTTGATGCCGTGTATGGAATTTGGCCCGTTCCGGGTCCTTGTACCGGTCGTCGGCGCGTCCGGTGAGATTGTTGAGAAGATGCATGGACAGCACATACAGAACCGCCATCAGTATATAGGGCCAATTTCTGGAAATACCCTGAAGCTTGTTGCAGGTGTAGCAGAAAAAACCCGCGCCGAGGGCGACATAGATGGAAGTGAGCAGCAGGATGCGCTGGATCTTGAACATCAGGGCCTTCAACCCCGGGTGTCGGGTGTCCGAGAGGCTTTCAATAGCCCTGCAGACCCGGCTGGTCACCCAGTTCGGGGTGGAGGCACCGGCTGTCAGCGCCACGCTGCGGGCTCCGAACAGCAGGTCGGGGTTGAGCTCGGTTTCGGTTTCAACGGCCTGGGTCGGCTTGCCGCTCTCCCGGGCGATCTGGGCCAGACGCTGGGTATTGCCGCTGGTATGTCCCCCCACCACCACCACGGTATCCACGCCCTGGGCAAGCATGCTGATTTCATCCTGACGCTTCTGGGTGGAATCGCAGATGGTTTCAAAGACCGTATAATGCGGGTGATTTTCCGCCGCCCATTTCCGGACTTTTTCAAAAAAGGCAGTATTCTGGGTTGTCTGGGCGACGATAATGGCCTGATCGAACCTTGGCAGGGCTTCCAGCTTTTCCATGTTGTCCACCACGTGGCCGGTATCTCCGGCATACCCCAGAAGCCCGATCACCTCCGGGTGATCTTCGTCGCCGATAATGATGATGGCATGGCCTTTTCGCGCATGTTTCTTGATAATGGTCTGAACCTTGATGACCCGGGGGCAGGTGGCGTCGATGACGTTAAATCCTGACTGCTTGAGGGCGTTTCTGGCCTCGGGAGGTACCCCGTGGGCACGGATGATGACGGTGCCGGTGCCCTCTTTCGGAATTTCGGAAAGGATGGTGATGCCCTTTTCTTTCAGCAGATCCAGCACCTGGGGGTTATGAATGAGTGGCCCGAAGGTGAAGATGGGACCCGGCTGTTTGTGGGTGGCATCCAGGGCAAGCTCAACGGCCCGACGCACGCCCATGCAGAAACCGGCGGTTTTGGCGATGATGATTTTCA
>JBECKW010000206.1:0-6590 GCA_040235505.1 Desulfobacterales bacterium | reverse complement strand
CGCCACTTTTCGGTGAGCTTCGAATAGACCCATAGCAGGCGCACCTGGCCGTGAGGTACGTCCTTGATGAGATAAAAGTCGACGCCTGGCTCGGGGACTTCCACACAGCTGAACGGCTTGGTGCCGTCGACAAAGGTTTCGCTTGACGGGTCGGTGAACTCGGTTCCGTCAATGAGCACCGTATAGGTATGAAAACCGGGAGTGACGGGCGGCGTCGTGACAGTCCAGACGCCGTCCTCGTCTCGGGTCATATCGTAGGGAGCTTTTCCAAGACCGTTATAGCCGTTATTTAAAACCAGATGGCCGTTAGCGGGCTTGATTTGAACTTTCCGGGCATTCGGTGCCTCCACCCTGAAAATAACCCGGCCGTCGGGCGTCACGCGCGGATACTGCGCACCACTAATGTTCGTGGAAGCGGGTTTGGAATCATCGAGAGTCTGGGACCAGCCGTTAGAAGCCGCCACCGCCAGAATCGCTAAGATTGCAACAATCAACAGTTTCCGCATAAAGTCTTCCCCTTGCCGGCGCGAAGAGGCAATCACTTCATCGGCCGCCCCAACGAACCGATTCAATGAGAACTTCAGATCGTTGAAGCTGCTGCGAATGCACTGTATATGGCGGTTTGCACGTCATAGGGCATCCTGCAATCTCCAACGGGATATAACTCACTGGCGGCTTCACGGTAGGTAAAAGCCAGGTCGGTGTTCGGCTTCATTCCCATGGCCAGAATCACGCTGCCGGCTTTGATGGACTGCTGCTTTCCGTCGGCATCGATGTAAGTCACGCCATCAGCGCTAATGCCGTTGCAGCGCGCCTGCAAAATCGCCTTGCAGTTTTTGTGCTTCTCCCATGTTTCCTGATATTCAGTCTGCCAATGGACACGATAAGCCGTCGGGGCCAGGACCTCCGTCTCTGCCAGGACGGTGACCCGGTGCCCCTTCTCATCCAGGTGCATGGCGGTGTCACAGGCTCTTTCGCTTCCACCGATGATCACCACATCCTTCGCCAGGCTGTCTTCCTTCCCATATACGTCGGTGATAAAAACAACATTCCTGCCCTTTATCCCGGGAATATCCGGAATATTCGGCACGCCGCCGATCGCCACGATCACCACGTTGTAGCCCCCTTTTTTAATCATGGCCGGACTTGCCTCGGTATTGAGCCGCACCGTCACCCCCGCCTTGTCAATCTGGCGGGCAAGATAATTTTTGAAGTCTTTCTGCGGCCACTTGAAGGAGACGTTCTCGATCCGCTTGAAGATGCCCCCCAGGCTGCCGGTCTTTTCATATAATGTGACCGCATGGCCTCTCCGGGCGGCGATCATGGCCGCTTCCATGCCGGCCGGCCCGCCGCCGACGACCGCGACCTTCTTCTTGTGCGGGGAGGGCGGAAACATTTTATCCACTCTGTAATCCAATCCCCAAACGGGATTCACCGCGCAGAGGCTGGTCCAGGATTTGAAAAATCCCCAACCGTGGCAGGCGTTGCATCGGAGACAGGGCACCACTTCGTCGTTTCTCCCCTCGTAGGCCAGGCGTCCCAGTTCGGGAGTGGTGATAAAGGCCCGGGTCATGCCGACCATATCGGTCTTGCCGGCGGCAAGGGCTTCCTCGGCCAGCTCGAAATTCGTGAACCCTCCGTCGCTAATGAGCGGAATCGTCACGCCCCGCTTTTTATACGCCTCCGTCATGTAGAGAAACGGCGTGGGGCCATCATGAAAATTGGTGGGCGAGTTTTCTCCGTCTCCTTTCAGGGACAGCATGTCGAGATGCCCCGTGAACATCTTGGCGTATTCCGCACCGTCGTCCAGAGTGTAGCCGCCCTTTTGCGTGAATTCCTCACCGCTCATGCACCCCCAGAGGAAGTAATCCTGGCCGCATCGTTTCTTGATGGCGTCCATCAGCTCCAAGCAGAACCGGGCCCGGTTCTCCAGGCTCCCGCCGTATTTATCCGTCCGCCGGTTGGTGACCTTGGAAAGGAACCGGGCCGTAATCGGTCCCCGGTAGCCCATGTGAACGTACATGCCGTCGAATCCGCACTCTTTGGCCAGCGCCGCCTGAAGCGCGACGTTTTCGATGAACTCCTGAATCTTTTCTTCCGGAATTTCCTTCCTTGCCTCGAGCCGTTTGCCGCCAAACTCGAAAGTGCCGCCCGTAGCGGATTTGTCCGGACTCACGTCATATCCATCCGGCATGCTCAGCTTGTGTTTCCAGAGAATTAAGGAGCCATGGAGACGAACCCCCTCCGTCAGTTGGGAGAGAAGATTCTGGGAACCTGCATTGGCCAGGTCCCAGGTCGGATGATGGCCGATGTCCGGGCCGTGATCCGGATTGATCGGGTTTGGGCTCTTCGCCCGTATCTTGAGCACATCCTGTTCTTCTACGACATTAACGCCGAAGGTTTGTGAGGTGACGATCACCGAAGCGCCCTCCCGGGCCTTATTGGCATAATAGCGAATCATCTGTTCATTGGGATAATGCTCCGGACCCATGTTGACGTGGGGAGAACTCGATGTGCCCATGATCCGGTTTTTCAAAATATAGTTGCCGATTTTGATCGGCGACAGGAGGTGCGGGTACTTCAGGGCTCCCGCCGGTTCCGCAGCGGTTGATGGGGTGGCTTGCTCCACAGTCGGCGCATCGCCTGTCCGTCCAAGAGCGCGGCTGCTCAACAGTCCGCTTGCCGCCACTGCCAGGGCTGCACCGGCGCTCCCGGTACCTGCCAGAAACTTGCGGCGCGACAGGTTCCCCTTCGATTTCGTTTCGTCAATTTCCGGATTGTTCATAACTTTCTTCTCCATGGCCCCCCCTCTTTTTTAAAATCAGATCATTGAAGCGATGTTGAACGCCGTCCGAACAGCATTTTCAATACCGCCTGCTTCCTTGCAATCTCCCACCATGTAAAACCGCCTGCCGGCGCCATGAAACGAAAAGGCCAGGTCGTCCTTTGCCTTCATTCCCGCCGCTATCACCACGCTGCCGGCCTTCAGGGACTGCTCCTTGCCGCTCGCATCGATATAGGTCACTCCGTCTTTCGTGACCCCGTTGAACCGGGCCTGTAAAACATAACTGAAGTTGGGCAGCTGCTCCCAGGCGAGCTTTACCGAAGACCAGAAATGAATAAAGAATCTATCCTTGGCCAGGAAGTGCGACTTTTCCAGAACCGTTACCCGATGTCCTTTCGAAGCCAGGTGCATGCCCGTTTCCGTGCCCGTCAATCCACCGCCGATCACCGCCACATCCTTGGCCAGGGTATCTTCCTTCCCGAAAACGTCCGGGGCGAAAACAACGTTTTTACCCTTTATGCCGGGGACATCGGGAACAATCGGCTCCGCCCCGATGGCGGCGATGACGGCATCAAAGCCTTCTTTTTGGATCATGGCGGGAGTTGCTTCGGTATTCAGTCGGACCTTCACGCCCAACTTTCCGACCTGGCGGATGAGGTAGTTTTTATACTCCTTATACGTCCACTTGAAGGAGGTTTCTCCATAGGTGTTGAAAAGGCCGCCCAGGCTGCCGCCCTTTTCATACAGGGTGACATCGTGGCCCCTCCGGGAGGCGATCATGGCGGCCTCCATGCCCGACGGTCCGCCGCCGATCACCGCCACCTTCTTTTTGGATTCCGGCGGCGATATCATCCTGTCGATCTTGTGCTCCAGGCCCCAGGTGGGATTCACCGCGCAGGTGCTGAGCCAGGGTTTGGTAAAGCCCCACCCATGGCAGCCGTTACAGCGAAGACAGGGCACCACGTCTTCATTCCTGCCTTCGTAGGCCAGGGTCCCGAAATCGGGCGTGGTGATAAAGCCTCTGGCGACGCCGACAGCGTCCGTCTTGCCGGAGGCAATGGCCGCTTCGCAATCGTCCAGATCCTGGAAGCCGCCGTCACAGCTGACCGGAATCGTGACGCCCTTTTTCTTCATCACTTCGGTTATATACAGATACGGTGTGCGTTCCTCGACGAAATAGCTCGGCGCGGACATCCTTTCTCCGGGGTCTCCTTTGATGTCCACCATGTCGGCATGACCGGTAAACAGCTTTGCATATTCAGCAGTATCCTCCGGCGTATAACCGCCCTTGGGTTCAGAACCGCTCATGCCGATCATGATGAAAAAATCCCGGCCGCAATTTTTCTTGATGGCATCACACAGCTCGATAATGAACCGGGCCCGGTTTTCCAGGCTGCCGCCATATTTATCCGTCCTTCGGTTGGTCAGCGGGGAAAGCATTCTGGCCGTCAGAGGCGCCCGGTAGGCGCAGTGAAGGAAAAAGCCGTCAAAGCCACAGTCTTTGGCCAGTGCCGCTTCTATAACGGCATCGATAATGGTTTTTTGAAGCATCTCCTCGGTAATTTCTTTTCGGTCTGTGGCGATCTTGAGTCCTTCATCCGCCCCCGGTTCCATGGTGCCCCATGAGTAGGGTGTCCCCACCGGATCACCGGGACTGACGTCATATCCTTTCGGTATCTCGATTTTCGGTTTCATCAGACACAGAGAGTCATAGAAGTGAACCGCCTGCGTCAGCTGTGAAAGAATGTTCTGGCAGGCACCGTCGGCCAGGTCGTAAATCGGGTAATGGCCGGCATCCATGATTTCCACGCTCTTTGAAAAATTGCCCTGCTGAAGCGTGAATTCCTTCGATGCCTTAAAACCGGTTTTCAGGGTGTAGTCGTCTGCCGATGTTTCGGATTTCGGCTGGTTTGTCTGCCACTGCCCGGTGTTGAGCACATTTCTGTCGACGGAGCCGACGGCTTTTAATGTGGGATGGACATCCAGTTCCTGGGATAAAACAACGATCGAAGCGCCGGCTTTGGCTTTATGGGCATAATGGTAGATAAGCGCTTCGTTGGGATAAGCTCCCGGACTGTCGAGAAAATGGGGCGAGCACGGGGTGCCGATGATCCGGTTTTTCAAAACGTGTCTGCCGATTTTCAACGGCGCCAGAAGATGCGGATACTTATTGGAGAATTTAGCCGTTTCTGCGGAGGCTGCCGGGGTGGCTTGCTCCGTGGAGGGCGCATCGCCTGCCTGGCCCGAAGCGTTTCTGCTCAGCAGGCCGGTTGCCGCCACCGCCAGTGCGGCGGTTCCGGTACTCGACAGGAATGTTCGACGTGACAGGTTTCCATGCTTCTGCTCTGCGTCCCGCACCAGATCCTTCCGGACATCTTTCACCATGACTCGATCTCCTTTTTTTTATTGATTTTGCTCATTGTTCTTGAGACGTTCCTAATGCGTCAATTCAATTGTTACAGACGAAGGGATATTTGTAATGAACACTCGCCTGTATGTAAGCAATTCAACCCTCAAAAACAATTACCGAAACAGCCGCGGCGCATAGTCATAGAGCGCATGGCGCCAGGTCTGCCATTCATGCACATGGCCGGGGTACTCGACAAGAACCGTCTTGATCCCCATCTTGTTCAGGTCTGCGACACTTCCAAGGGTAAACTTGTAGACGCCCGTTTCCTTCGTGCCCGTGTTCCAGTAAAAGAGGCGGGCTTTCTGGTTGAACTCGTCCGGTCGGGTGAATATACCGTTGAAGGCGGTTCGCACATCGATGTACGGCGGATAATCCGCGGCACTGAAGATACCGATGTAGGAGAAGGTATCCAGGTTGTTGCAGCCGAAGAGAAATGACTGCCCGGCCCCCATGGAAAGACCCGCAATGGCCCGGTGGCCGCTGTCGGCCACGGTGCGAAATTCGGCATCGATGTTCGGTATGAGGTCCTTCAACAAGACCTGCCCGAACGTCTCGGGATGCCCCGAACCCGTATCACCCGGCAGGACGGCATAGCCGCTGTCCATGACGATCAGCATCGGCTTGGCCTTGCCCGCGGCGATCAGGTTGTCGAGGATGAAGTTCGCGTATCCCTGTTTCGTCCAACTGCTCTCGTTCTGGCCGCCGCCATGCAGCAGATACAGAACCGGATACCGCTTTGTCGGGTTCGCATCGTAACCGGGCGGCGTGTAAACGATGCAATCGCGCCATGCCTGGGTGACCTTGGAGAGATACCAGGTCGTCACCAGTCGGCCGTGGGGCACATCCTTGAGAAGATATGCATCAAATGCCGGATCGGGTATTTCGATGTAGCTTCTCGGAGTGTTTGTTGCGCCGAAGCTCATGCTGCCGGGATCGGCGACGCGGACCCCGTCCACCGACAGCATGTATTCGTGCAAACCGGGAACGGCGGGCGGCGTCGTCACCGTCCAGATGCCGTCCTTGTCTTTGGCCATGTCGTAAGGCCCCAACCCCAGACCGCAGATTCCATTGTCAGGAACATAGCCACTGGCCGGCAGGACCTGCACCGATTGGGCCATGGGGGCTTTCAGGCCGAAGGTCACCCGCCCGTCCGGATGGATGCGCGGATACGGAGATTTTTCCGCATTGGAGGGCGCGGGCGTTGCATCATCCGAGGGCGCAGGCAAAACGTCGGGGGGCTGTGCCCAGCATGCCGCGGCAACCAGCGTCAGCACTGCGACCATGACACTCAACAGCAATCCTTTTTTCATCAGCATTCTCCTTTTTATAAGCAATCAGCGATCAGCTATCAGCCCCCCTACGTCAAGTTGTAAAGCTTTCAAAAACTTTCGGCGC
>JBECKW010000175.1:0-5729 GCA_040235505.1 Desulfobacterales bacterium | reverse complement strand
GTTGCAAACAGCTGCACGCAAAATGGATTTTTCAGATAAAAGATGGGACCTTGTAAATCCCAGCAATCGGATTGTCACTGGCAATGAAAAATCAACCCTCAAACAGCATGTGTGGGATACCCTCACTGTACCGCGATTCCCCTGAACATCTGAGCGCACCAAGTATCTTTTGGATATCACAATCAGATAGGTTTTTCGGACAGCCACAATATACAGTATTATCAGTTAGATTAATACTTTTGTAGGTTTGGCAAGAGCTATATGTACATTTGACACCCCCTGAATTCGACAGATAGCCAGGATAGTTGCTTATTCCCCTCCTGCCAGTTGCTCCTCATAAAATTCTTGACCCCTATTCCACTTATTTCCAAGGGATAGGGCGGCGACTTCTTTTTCGGAGATGATCATACTGATTCTATTAATGCAATTGTTCTCCAGGGGGACGTATACCGTAAGCGACCTTGCGCATGGCGGCCTCCATGACCTTAATGGCCAGTTCTTCAGGATGATCTGACAGTTCCTTAGCCTTTTCACACGACTGAGTCTCGATAAATAAAACCGCGAATCGGGACGCAGTTTCGTATAGATGTTCGATAACGTCGACGCAGCGCATGATTGCCTGGGTTTTTTCCTCGTTGTTGAAGCTACTGACATCGTTCAATGCCTCAAGTATTTCTTCTTTCATCATTCGCTCCTTTGGACTGACCGATAAAATCGGCCTCTTCCATCAAGTGGATCGGCTGTGGTTGATCACCGCCATGGCTTCCACCGCGGTTTCAATATCGACTGTGTTATTGAAAAACCCCAGGCTGAACCGCACGCCGCCGGAGGGATAGGTGCCCATCACCTCGTGAACGATTGGGGCGCAGTGCAGACCTGCACGTACAGCAATGTTGGAATCGGCGTCAAGAATGGCGGCCACGTCATGTGGATCCATGTCCGCCACCGTGATAGTAACAAGTCCCACGCGTTCGGTTCCGTCGGGATCGCCCATCAGGCGGATTCCCTGCATTTCCTTCAGCGACCCACAGAATTTTTTTAGAAGCGTAACCTCGCGTTTGCGGATAGTGTCGATGCCTTCCGCTTTAATAATGTCGAGGCCTGCTGAAAGGCCGATAATTCCCATCAGATTCAATGTCCCGGCTTCCAGACGATGGGGATAGGTCTGGGTATGGATAGGGCTTTTGGAATCGATGCCGGTGCCTCCGAATCGGGTCGACCGAATTTCTACGTCCGGCTGGATGACAAGTCCGCCGATTCCCGATGGTCCAAGGAGGGCCTTGTGTCCAGTAAAAGCGATAGCCCCTGCATGCCATTCGGTCATATCAATGGGGACCAGACCCGCACTCTGGGCCGTGTCCACAAGGAGGGGAATGTCCCTTTCCGCACACACGCGTCCGATCTCTTCCATTGGCTGGATGGTTCCCAGCACATTGGACGCGTGGCAGATGACAACCAGGCGGGTATTGGTCCGAATAGCCCGGGCGATATCTTCGGGATTGACCACCCCTCCCCCGTCGAAGGGGACCAGATCATATTCAATGATGCCTGCCTCCTTCAGGTGGTGCAGAGGACGAAGAACCGAGTTGTGCTCCAGCTGCGTGGCGACCACGTGATCCCCCGGTTTTACTATTCCCTGAATAGCGAGGTTCAGGGCGTCGGTGGCGTTAGAAGTGAAAACAACGCGATCCGGGTCGGGGGCTCCGAAAAAAGTTGCGACCTTTTCCCGGACAGCCCGGACAAGTTCCTCCGCCTCGGTGGCAAGATCATACCCGCCCCGTCCAGGGGATACCCCTAACCGTACGTAAGTCTCCACCATGTCATCAAGCATCGCCCTGGGTTTGGGATAGCTCGTCGCGGCGTTGTCGAGATAGATAAGTCTATCTTTCATTTCCCTCCAAACAATTTTTGTTCTCTTTGTGGTGAAATTCTCTTTTCTTTCGCCGTTCAGCTGCCCAGTTGCTTCGCCATACAGCACCCAGCTCCGTCGGATACTATCCTGCACACGACTTCGGATTCGGAAGACCCGCCACCCGCCTGGCCCCAAGCCGTATGCCACCGGGAAAAAGGGCTTCGAGTTCAAGCAGGGGCATGTCAACGCCGGCTTTCAAGTCCCGGTTCATGGGTGCGCGGCCGTGATAAAAATAGTAGCGCCGCATGAAGTCGATCACCTGATGATGGCGCTCGTCCATCTTCGAGAGCCCGATTTCCGAAGCAAGGCTTTGGGCCACCTCTTCGGACCAGTCGTCGGGGTTGCGAAGAAACCCTTCGCCGTCAAAGACGGTCGTTTTTCCCGCAATCTCGCGAACGACTCGGTTAGGATGGCCCGATAGCGGTTTGGATGAATTCGATGACGTCACGTATCTATTTGCCTTGGGCCAGGGCCGCCTTGATTTTATTCTGCGTAGCCGGCAAATCATAGATCCTGACGCCGCAGGCATTTTTGATGGCGTTGATGACCGCTGGCGCCGTTGAGGTCATGGTCATCTCACCAATGCCCGTGGCCCCGAGGGTGCCGTGTTTCCGCGGGGTTTCCCTGGGAGGAAGAATCTCCATCTCAAAGGCGGTTTTCATTGTTGGATACTTGAAGGTAACCCAATCCTTGGTCTTCCCATGGATATATTCCTCCCGAAGGGCATATCCCACTCCCTGGTCCATGCCGCCCTCCAGCTGTCCCTCAAAGTTCTGGGGGTGAATCACAAGTCCTGAATCCACGGCCGTGGTAATCTTGATGACCTTCGCCTCCCCGGTTTCGGTGTTGACCTCCACTTCGGCCAACTGGATGTTATGGACCTGGGAATTAAACGTATCCCCCTGTCCGGTATTCGGATCCAGGGGACCTTCGGGGATATTCTTTTTCCCGATGTAGCGGGTGGATTTGCCGGCCTTCTTCAGCCCTTCGTAATCCGACACCCCGGCCTCGGCCATGGCCGCTTTCAATTGCTCCAGAGCGTTGACCAGTGCGCCGCCGCACATATAGGTGATTCGACTGCCGGCCGAAGGACCGGTGCCGGTGGTGTTTTCCGTGGAGCGGGTTGCCAGTCGAACCTTTGAGAGGGGCAGGCCCATCAGGTTGGCGGCGATCTGGGTGAGCAGGGAATCGTTACCTTCACCCGGATCGGCCACGGCGCCATAGATCGTGACCCCGTTGTCGGGATCAAGTTCAACAGCCAGGATTCCGGCATCTCCCGGCTCGGCAATTCCGAAGGAATGGCAGGCCAGTCCGACACCGCGCCGCATGGGACCGTTCGAGAAGGCGGCCGCTTCCTTTTTGGCCCGTTCATAATGGGGCCGAATATCTTCGAAAAGCTGCAATATCGGCCATTCCTCCACCACCATCCCAGTGGAAACGCTCTGGCCCGGCGCCAGCACGTTTTTAATGCGGAAATCAAAGGGATCGATGCCCAGTTTTTCGGCCAGCATATCCATGGCCGACTCCAGGGCGAAGGTCACCTGGGGGGGGCCGGCGCCTCGTGCGGCGCCGCCGAAGGCATTGTTGGTGTAAACCAACTGGGCCAGTGCCTTTACATTGGGTATGTTGTAAGCGCCCGAGAGCATCAGCAGCGATCGAAGCCCGATCACGATACCAAGAATCTGATAGGCCCCGTTGTTGATGACAAAATCGTTGAAATAAGACGTCAGCTTGCCGTCCTTGTCCGCGCTCAGCTTGACCTTCATGGAGAAGGGATGACGTTTGGTGGTCAGCAGCATAGACTCGTGCAGGCTCGGGATGTAGCGAACGGGACGTTTGAAGTGAAGGGCTGCGGCGCCGGCTATGGCCTCTGAGGAGATAGCCGCTTTGATGCCGAACTGACCGCCGCTGAAAGCCTCCTCGTAGCGCATGTTCTCCCATCCCAGGGCTCCCTGAAGCATGGCCATATGCATGTGGATCATGATGCTCCGACCGATCACCACCAGCAGGGCGTCTTCGCCCTCTCCTTCGAGGTAGGAGACGCAGGCCTCTGGTTCCAACGGGGACTGGTGGTTCATCTGGGTGGAGAAATCGGCTTCCACCACGGCGGCGGCCTCGGACAGAGCCTTTTCCGCATCTCCCTTGATCTGGGGCTGCTGCCAGCAGAGGTTCGGCCACTGCTCGTAGATCTGAACGGCGCCGTCTGCCAGGGCCTCGGGCGGAGTCATCATCACCGGAAGCGGTTCATATTCAACCCTGACGGCTTTTGCTGCCGCTTCTGCCTGGGCCTTGGTTTCGGCTGCCACCACCACAATGGGATCTCCCAGGCACTGGACCTTCCCATCGCAGAGAACCGGCTGGTCATCGAAGATGAACTTGATCCGGTTGGTGCCCTTTATGTCTTTCGCCGTCATGACGCCAGCGACGCCAGGCATTTTTTCGGCTTCGGCGGTATCGATGAATTTAATGAGGGCATGATGTTCGGTACTTCGCACCACGGCGACCTCCAGGGTGTTTTCGAGTTTGATGTCCGCTGAAAATTCCGCCAGGCCGCAGGCTTTAATCATGGCAGACGGCCGCGGATGGGAGACGCCGATCATCTTGCCGGCAGGATCGGGCCTGACCTGGTCCGGTGTGGTCTCCCCCCGCAGAAATCGTCCAGCCAACTGAACGGCATCGATGATTTTCACGTATCCGGTGCAGCGGCAGAGATTACGGGCAAATGCCTTTTTAATCTCTACCACGCTTGGATTCGGATTCTTGTCCAGCAGGGCTTTGGCGGCCATGATCATTCCCGGCGTGCAGTAGCCGCACTGGATCGCCCCGGACAGCACAAAAGCCTCCTGAATCAGGTGTGGGTTGTCCGGCGTGCCCAGACCCTCGACACTGATGACATCAGCGCCATCCAAATCGGCCACCTTGGTCAGACAGGATAGCACCGCCTTGCCATCAACAATGACGGTACATGCCCCGCATTGTCCCTTACGGTCACAGCTTTGCTTGGCACCGGTGAGATGAAGATCTTCGCGTAATAAGTCGAGCAGAACCTTGTCCGGCCCGACCACAAACTGCCTCTGTCTGCCATTAATTTTCAGGGTCACTTTTTTCATGTCGACATTCCTTAAGTATGAGAGAGTGTGTGAAACGGATTACCTGAGAAAAAATCAAACCTGCCTCCTGGAAAACCGGGGGCAGAAATATCATCAATCGAAATAATTACAGTCCTGTTGGAGTTAGGCGGTTATGCTGGTTGGCATGAAAAATTCGGGACGGTCGACCATATAAACCTCAACTCCCTGCTGATACTCCGCATAACCCGCCGTTTCGCTATGCCAAAGTTGATACATCGCAATTATTAAGAAACAGCCCGTTTAATGTCAACTGCTTTTTGTAAGAAAGAGTGATAAGTCGGAGGGATTTTCAACAAACCCGTGGAAAATAAAATTAAAAAGAAAAGAATAACAATTACTGACAATAGATTTCAAATAATGAGGGTATTGAGGGTAATAGAAGAGAACTATTTAAGCCATTCATTGGGGTTACGTTGAGTTTTCTTTTTTACCGAGCAATGGATCGCAGAGCTTTTGATATAGCTTGTCAGACTGGCTGTGAACGCCTTTTCGCAGTGCTCTGTATTGCTTGATTAAATCTTTGGCAAAAGGCGTAAGAGTAGCGCCGCCGCCGGAAACTCCGCCCTTGCTGCGGAGCAGTAATTGCTTACCCCCCAAACGTTCTTCCGTTGCCTTGATTCTTGCCCAGATCGCCCGATAGCTCATTTTAAGTTCCTTGGCCGCAGCGCTGATGGATCCACATTGGT
>JBECKW010000069.1:0-28778 GCA_040235505.1 Desulfobacterales bacterium | reverse complement strand
CCGTTCTGTTCGATGATTTTGCTGGAGATAAAAAGGCCCAACCCGGTTCCTTTTCTTCCCTTGCTGGACAGAACGGTTTTGAAAAGGCGGGACAGCGTTTTTTCGTCCATACCGGTGCCGTTGTCTTCCACCGAAAAAATGACCGTTTCCGGATCCTGGGAAACCCTGAAAACGACCCGGTGCGCCCTTCCGGAAGCATCTGTTTTGCAGGCATGGAGGGCATTTTCCAGAATGTTCATCAGGGCCGCGCGGACAACACCGACATCCAGCCGCACCTCGGATAAATCCGGTGAAAACTCCCGGATCAGTTCGATGCCCGCGTCCGCCATCTCAGGGGCTAACGCCTCGGCGGTCTCCCGGGCAAAGGATGCGATATCCACGCGCTGCCATTTCAGGTCCTTTTCTTTGGCGTAGAAAAGGATATCGATCATCATATTGCGGATCCGTTCCACCATGAGCCGGACCATCTCCCAGCCTTCTTTGACCTGAACCTGGTCGTCCTTGGCGATTCCGGAATCCACCAGGTACATCCCGCCGTCAAGACCGGTGAGGAGCCCTTTGATGCCGTGGGAAGCCGAGCCGATGAGAAGTCCGAGGGAGGTCAGATGATCCTGAAGTCGGCGCACCTCGGTAATGTTGGTGGACATTTCCATTACCTGGGTGACTTCGCCGTTTTCGTCATGGATGGGGGAAGTCAGAATCAGCATGTGATATTCTTCACCGGTCTGGGTCCGCACGACGGTTTCATGGGAATGGGAGCGACCGTCTTCAAAGGTTTGAAGTACCGGGCACTGGGGGCAGACATCGCTTCGGTGTTTGTACCTCTCGTAGCAGAAGGCGCCGGCTTCTTCTCCAAAGTCTTCCTTGAACCGCTTGTTGGCCGCGGTGATCCGAAACGCCCGGTCCTGGACTGAAATATAACAGGGAACTTCGTCAAAAAGCTGCCGGAAGCGCTGCTGGGTGGCCCGGAGTTTCGTCTGAAGCTGTCTGATTTCGGTGATATCGGCGGAAATCTCCAGAACAAGCTCCACCTGACCGTTCTGGTTTTGGATCGGCGCCGTATGCACCATCACCGGCGCGGGCGTACCGTCCTTGAGACGAATGGTATGCCGGCCTTCCTGCCCCAACCCCGAGGCGATGGTTTTTTCCACCGGGCAGGGACGGGGTCTGTCATCGCCCGCATAGATATCCCAGCTCTTTTTCCCCTCAAGACCCCCGATGCGATCCCGGTACATCTGATTGGCGGCCACGACCTCAAATCCGGTGCTGTGGACCGACACGTAACAGGGCAGATCGTTGAAAAAGGAAATATCGCCCCCCACCCCGCCCACAAGCCCCCGGAAGGCGGAAGTGAGGCTCTCGAGGGTCTGGCCCACGGCCGCGCGGCGCTCCAGTTCAATGACCCGGGCGGATTTTTCTTCCACCAGCTGTTCCAGATGCTCGGTATAGGCCGCAAGCTTTTGCCGCATCTGGATTTTTTCCCGGGCACGCTTGAGGGCGATGGCCAGCACTTCGTCGCGGATCGGTTTGGTGACGAAATCCACTGCGTCGTACTGAATGCTCTGAACCGCCAGATCCAGCTCTCCATGCCCGGTAATCATAATCACTTCGGTATCCGGGGCATTGTGTTTGATCCGTTTGAGAAGCTCGATGCCGCCCATGCCGGGCATTTTGATGTCCGTCAGAACAATCTGGGGCCGGTGGGTTTCAAACAGCGAAAGGGCCTCCTCGCCGCTTTCCGCCGTGACCACCGTGTATCCGTCATCGGAAAGCGAGATGCCCAGCACCTTCCGGATACCGGGCTCGTCGTCCACCAGCAGGAGGGTCTCCTTCATGTCGGGATTTTCGGGTTGGAACGTATCCATTATCGGAGTGCCTAAAGTGCCTAGAGTGCGCTAAAGTGCCTGGAGTTGATGCATTCTACCGTTTATTGGAAAGAATGCAACAACGGCCTTGAATACGTTACCCGATGGTTTTTTTGACGATGCCAAGAAGCTTGTCCGGATCGAACGGCTTTGAAATATAAGCAACCGCTTTCTTGATGGCATGACGCCCCGCCATGCCGCTGATAACGATCACGGGGATATCTTTGAGCCGATCGTCTCTGGTAATCCTCCGATAAAACTGGGCCCCCCACTCCTCCGGCATTTCCAGATCCAACGTAATCAAATCGGGGATCATGGTTTTCACGACCTTCTCCCCCTCCAGGCCGGTACCGGCGGTCACGGTATCGTATCCGTTATCGCCGAACAGGGTCGTCAGATATTTCACCACCACAGGGTCATCATCGACAATCATTATCGTTTTTGCCATGAAAAACCTCTCATTTTTCTCGTATTTTAATTAGTTCGTGTCCAAGCGAAAATT
Source organism: Desulfobacterales bacterium (assembly GCA_040235505.1). Taxonomy (GTDB): domain Bacteria; phylum Desulfobacterota; class Desulfobacteria; order Desulfobacterales; family JAFDDL01; genus JBECKW01. The sequence continues at coordinate 26,411 of JBECKW010000069.1, read as the reverse complement.
TGAATTCTCTAATATTGCTTTTAGCGTTCACTTCACATGGCACTGGCTGCACGTCACAGGCCCCTTGCCTTCCTGCTCATGGCACCCTTTGCAGCGCTCATGAAATTTTACAACCAGTCCCAGATTCCGCGAATCGCCTGGATCCCCGTGGCATTCGGAGCACTCACTGTCCTCGGAGGTTTCGTCTTTGACAAGCACCCCGTCCTCATAAACGTGGTGACAGACGCCGCAGTCGTCAATGCCCGCCGCTTCATTATGCGCCTCGTGGTTGAAAACGGCATCGGGGCGAATATGGTTTTTAAACGCACTGTCGTTCACAACCGTCATGTCCTCCTGGGCAACCGCAACGCCGCCGATAACCATCAATATCGCCAGTATAGCGGCGGGGAGGAAAAATCGAAAGCATTTTCTCATTGAATATCTCCTCTTACTTTTCCATGACCTCATAGATAATGTCCCCCAGGAACTTGAGGTCCACACCGAGTTCATATGCATGAATGATGTCTTCCAGGCCACCGTGGCAGTTATGGCAAGGCGCGATGACGGTTTTTGCCCCCTTGTTCTTGGCCGCGGCAATCTGATCGGCTTTGACCCGATTGCCCTCGACCCGCTTTTTCTTGAACGGCGGGCCGCAGTTGATGACCCCGCCGCCGGCCGCACAGCAGTAATTGTGCTCCCGGTTGGGGTGCATCTCGATCACGGTCTCACAGGTCTCATGGGCCACGTACCGAAGCATCTCGTGAAGCCCCCTTCCCCGGACTATGTTGCACGGATCGTGGATGGTCACGGGCGGCTCGTATTTTTTGGCCACCTTGATCTTCTTCTCCTTGAACAGCTCATAGTAAAACTCGATGGCATGGATCACCGGCACCGGCGGCATGCGCCACCCGAGGGCCCGGTTGCCCATGTCATACACCGACCGGAAGGCGTGTCCGCACTCACCCATGACGATGCGGTTTACCTTCAGCCGCATGGCGGTTTCGAAATGGCTTCGCTTGAGCCGGGCCATCATGTCATGGTCGCCCGTATACATGCACATGTCGCTGTTGTCCCAGCCGGGGGTGGCGGGCATGGTCCAGTCGATACCGGCTGCATTCATGATGATGGCGGCCTGGTAGATGAGCTGGGCCCGGAACTTCGGCTCCGGTCCGATCACCGAGTACATGACGTCGGCGCCTTCCTTCTCCAGCGGAATGGTGAGCCCCTCCATTTCATCCCGGGCCTCCTCCTCCTGCCAGAAAAGGGTGTCAATCCACTCGTCCTCCTTGACCCACATCTGGTTCATGGTGGCTGAATGGCTGTGGGCCGTATCCTGAATATACTGGGGAGTTGTGCCGAGGAAATGGCAGATCCGGCGCATGAACAGCATCATGTAGGCCACATCGATCCCCATGGGGCAATACATGGCACAACGGCGGCACAGATTGCACTCGGTATGAGCGATCTCGGTGGCTTTCCGGATAAAATCGACGCTCACCCGCCCCTTCTTCCTGAAAAGCTCCCACAGGGTCTGCTTGACCTTGCCAGCCGGCGAGAAAGAGGGTTCCCCGTCGTGGGATTTGTAAAAGTGACACGCATCGGAGCACAAACCGCAGTGAACGCAGGTATCCACGTAAGTCTTTATACGGGCACCCGCCTCGGTCTTTAGGATTTTTTGCACCACCGATTCTATCTTTTCGGACGTCAGGCGACCACATCCTCCGTCGATGCCCACGTCGCTTGTAACATGCTGGTTGTTCTGTGCTGGTTCACCCATTTTCCTCTCCTTCAAAACATAAACTGTCTGTTGTTTACTTTGTGCCTCTGTGCCTTTGTCCCTTTGTGCCTCGTTTTTCTACCAATCCCTGGCAAAACGGACACCGCCGAATTCCGATCCGATATATCCCCGGGTAAACGGGAAGAAAAGCATGTGGCTCAGCCGGGTAAAGGGAATCGCCGCGAGCATGATCTCTCCGCAAAACATGTGAAGAACGGTCGCCCATGCGGCCCCGGCCCACTGGTGATAGGCCCAGAACCCCGTGACAAAGGGCGCCACCACAATCAGAAGCAGCACGAAATCAGACGCGCTTGTCAGGTAACGCACCTCCCTCTGTGTGACACGTCGCAGCAGGAAAAAAATGCAGCCGACGATGACAATCAGGGTCATGACGTCGGCCACGCTGTCCGGAATCGAAAACCAGCCGAGGTTCAAGGCTTCTTTGACCAGGATCATGTGGGCGTATAAAAAAATGGGCGCCAGGACGAGGCACAGATGAAAGGCGAAAGTGACGAGGGTCATCACCGGTTTTTGCCGCATGTTGGCGGTGCTGTATGGTGTCAGCCATCTTGCGATGGAGCGCAGTGCGTACCGGAAGCTCCAGTATTCATATACGATGTGGTCTTTTTTCCGGGCAAGCAGTGCCATGGAGAAAAGCCGGTAGAGGCTTCCACCGATGAAAATGATAAAAGCCGCCCAGACCAGCGGGCCGCTGACGATGTTGTAAATCGTATGCATCATTTTATCTCCTTAGTTTTCCTTCGTGCTCTTCGTGGCTCAGTGTATATGTTAAAATCACCACGAAGAGCACGAAGAAAAGCAAACAAATATTTTAGAACTATTTTTTAGCGTGCCAGACCGTTAACCGGTAAGACCTGGCGGATATACTTTCTGCCGGATTCCGTATCGATGCCCCGCACCAGCAGTTTGTCTCCCGCCGGGCTGAAGACCGGATCCCAGGCGAATTCCATCTCACCTGTCACCAGACCTCCGTTAACGGCAATGGCGAACTTTCCGTTCTTTTTTACCCGGGCGGCCACCATGTCTCCGGCCGGGCTCAGCACCGGCCGCCAGGCCATCTCGAAAGTCCGGGACCAGGGCTGTCCATCCACCACCACAGAAAATGCGCCCTTGTTTTTGGCAACGCAGGCGACCCTGCCGCCGTCAGGGCTGAAGACCAGGTCGTCTACGAACTCGCCAAAGGTGGTGGCCCAAGAGCGGCCGTCAACGGCCACTGTCCACCTGCCGAACTTCGGAGCCACGATGGCGGCTAGGCGGCCGCCGTCCGGACTGAATGTTGCCCGCCAGAGCTGGGCAAAACCATCGGGCCACAGTATCGTCCCGTTTTCGGCCAGGCACCAGCCCTTGGGAGTTTTTACCGGGGCCACAACCGCCCCCGTTTTGGGCGAAAACCGGGGGGCCCAGACGGCCGGATACCGCTGCTCCCATGGCTTTCCGTCCACGGCAATAGTGTAATCGTAAAGACTCGTTCGAACCGTTGCCGCCACCCGGGCGCCGTCGGCACTGAAGACCGGCTCGTAGACGTTTACAAAGTTCCGGTCCCACGGCTTCCCATCCACCCCCACCGAGTAGCACCCCTTCTGCCACTCGAAAATGTCCCCCTCGGTGGTAGCGATGGTCTGGACCACGGCCGCGACCCGTGTCCCGTCGGGGCTGATGGTCGCTTCGGAAAGACTTGTAAAATCGTCCTCCCAGGCTTCCCCGTCCAGGGCCATCCGGTGACGGGTGCCGTCTTGAACCGCAGCCGCCACATGCTTTCCATCCGCACTGATTCGGGGATTCCATACGAATTCATGGGTCTCTTCCCAAGCGACACCGGCCACCGCCACCGTCCACATGCCGGTGTCGGAAACGAGCGCCGTCAGACGGCCGTCCGCACCGTAACGAAGGTGCCAGACTTTATCGAAACCGGCTTCCCAGGTTTCACCGTTTTCGCAGATACCGAATTCCATCTCATCGGTCTGAACCACTGCGGCAAATTTTTCTCCATCCGGACTGGCGGCCGTCTCGTTAGCCTTGGAATATTGCGATTCCATTTCATCGACATCGGCGATCACCCGTTTTCCGGGTTCCCAGTCCCACTGGTTATTCTGGTTCATCCTTGACATCTCCTTTTGTTTCGTCACAACGCCTCTGTTTGGCCAATCAGCCGGTTTGCAAGTGCAATCAGCTCCTCGGCATCCGGCGGTTTTTCCATATATGCATCGGGACTCGGCAGGCTCCCCTCAGTCTGAACATTGAGCATTTTCAAATAGTGATTAAAGGTTTTCCGGGCCACCGCCGAAAGCATGATGACTGGAACGGATTTCAGGGAGGGATCGGATTTCAGCCCCTGGTACATCTTCACGCCTCCCTCGCCCGGCATCATCACATCCAGCACGACAATATCCGGAAGTATTTCCTTGGCCTTGACAAGTCCCGATCGACCGTCCCGCATCACCACCGGCTTGTAGCCGTTGGTTGCAAAGAGCGTTGAAATGAACATTCTCATGTCGATTTCATCGTCAACAATCAGCGCTATCGGTTTTTTCATCTATCCATCCCCCCGGGGGCGTCGGTCATGGGTCACTTGTCACTGGTCAATGACCATCGGCCTGCCGTCATTTGACGAATGGCTGATGACCAATGACTGATAACACCTGACATGGTCAGGCCACTTTGTCCGGATGATTCACGCTGGCCACCGGCGCCGCTGAACGGAGTACCACCTGCTCAACCGTACTGCCGAGAAGAGCTTCTTCAGGATCGATATCCCGGGTATGGTGGGCCATAACAATCAGGTCCGCCTTCTTCTCCCGGGCATATTTGAGGATTTCCACATAGGGGACACCCTCCCAGATTTCGATTTCATAATTGTCGAATCCGTCCATCTTGGAGACATACATCTCTTCGATTCTTTTACGCGCAGCTTCGATTTCCGTCTCGATGGCAAGTTGCCCGAGCATTTTGCCTACGTGAACACCGCTCAAATCCATCGCATGGAAGAGGTAGAGTTTACAGCCGACTTCATTGGCCACCTTCAAAGCAAAGAGAAACGCAGACAAAGACGCTTTGGAAAAATCGAGCCCCAGAACGATGTTGGAAAAATACCAGAAGCAGTTTGCACAGGGGCGGCTGACGATAAGAACCGGGCACCTGGCCTTCTGGGCAACCCGCTGCATGGTGCTTCCGAGCACGTTCCGGAACCGTGTGGCGCCGACATCCTCCTCACGGCTATGAGCCCCCATTACGATCAGGTCCACGTCCAGCTTCCGGGCGCTGCGCAGAATTTCCGTATACGCCACGCCCACCCGGGTATGAATGCTGCATGTCTTTGTTTTGGCGAGCTGTTTCTCATATGTGGTCCGGATCTCTTCCTCCACCCATTCCACATACTCATGGCCGTAATCGTCCTTTTCTCCGGTGCGTACATCCGTGGAAAAAGGACTGAAGCCCCGGGTCGGCACGCCGTAGACATGCAGCAAATGGAGCTCCGCCTGGTATTTGTTGGCAAGATCGAAGGCGACCTTGGCGGCATCGTCGCAGGTCGGAGATGCGGTGGTGGCAAACAGTATTCTTTTAAACATGGGTCACCCCCTTATGGCGCACTGCCCCGGGGCGTTGTGAAAACTCAGCGCCCAGGCAATGCCGTCTATGAATTCAAACAGCGTATAGACCGTTTCAAACTCGAATCTGTCGGTCCTGTCTCCAAAAATGACATGCTGAAGCTTTCCAAGAACCACCGGTATGTCCAGCAGCATATCCATATCGAACGGCTTGATCTCAATGGTTTCATCCCCGAGTCTTCCCTGAAAAACGGGATATATTTCCAACCGGGGCTCCCCGGGGAAACCGATCATTTCGACGGTTTTTCTAAATTCCAGAAAACCGACGGCCCCGCAGATACATCCGTCCGGCGGGCATATCCGATAGCGGTCGACAAGTTCCGGCAGAAACGGATTGAGTTCGACAAGCATCGGATGGGTTTCCAGCATCCGAAAGAAGCTCCTGAGCGTATAGCCATCCGGAATCACCACCCGGCATGCGAGCCCCCGAAGCGGTGCGATATCTCCCGCTGCGCCCCCATGGGCGGAAATGGACCCGTCGATGTTCAATGAGATCGCGTTGATCATGGCCAGCGCCTCTACGCCCCGGTGCCCCGGGTGCGGCTAAAGGTTAATCGTAAGCTTTCACCAATCCATAGAGCATTTCCCGTGCCGAAGGAGGCGGTTCGATCTTGAAATTGATGAATATCTAATATTTCTTGTTAGTTACTGGAACAGCCGAAGATTAATCGGGCGGGAGGCGCCAAACGCATTGTTGCATTCATGCAATTCAGTGTTGGATTAAAAACAGCGAACCAGGGATTGTTCAAATATCAATATGTTATTTATTATAATTATTTCAATGTATTATTATATATGGTGGGCAGGCATGCAACATATGTTGCACTGATACATCGTGCCAGGATCGATGCAATCACCTGCCCTTTTCCAGTTTGTTTTGAATGGCCTCGGCGAGGTTTTTTAAAAGATTATTACTCCGGAAACAGCCCGTATCGCCTCATTTTCCGCCATAGGGTACTTCGGTCAATTTTAAGCGCCGTGGCGGTGTCGCCCCGATGCCAGCGGTATTTTTTCAGGGCTGCGAGGATCATGCCTTTTTCGGTGGCCTGCAGGTCACCGGAAAGGGCATCGGGCCGGGGAGAAACGGATTGGGGCCGGAGGTGCTCCGGAGCCGCCTGAAGAGAGGTTGGCAGATGATTCCGGACGATAACACTCTCCCGGCATACAATCAGCGCGTGCTCGAGAATATTTTCGAGTTCCCGGATATTGCCCGGATAGTCGTGATTCAGAAGTACTTCCATGGCCGTTTCAGAGAGATCCGGAAGTGGCCGGTTGTGGGAGATTGAAAGCTTTTTCAGAATGTGAGAGATAAGAAGGGGAAGATCGCCCTGACGGTCTTTTAAAGGCGGAATGTCAATCCGCATGACATTGAGTCGGTAGTATAGGTCTTCCCGGAATTTCTTTTCCCGGACGAGATTTTCAAGCCCCTGGTTAGTAGCGGAAATTATCCGGATGTCGACCCGAACGGGCTTTCGCCCCCCCAGAGGATAAAATTCTCCGTCCTCCAGCACCCGAAGCAGCTTGGCCTGCAGCGCAAAGGGCATATCCCCGATCTCATCGAGAAAAATCGTTCCGCCGTCGGCGTCCTGGAACCGGCCCGGTTTGTCCCGATCCGCCCCGGTAAATGCTCCCTTGACATAGCCGAACATCTCCGATTCCAGCAGGTTGTCGGGAAGTGCAGCGCAATTGACCTTGATCATGGGCTTCGCCGCCCGGAGGCCGGCCTGGTGAATCACCTTTGCCAGAAGATCCTTTCCGGTTCCGGTGGGCCCCTCGATGAGCACCGTGGCATTGGTTTCCGCCACCACCGGAATGATATCGAAAATCCGCTGCATGGCCGGCGCCCGTCCCACCATGTCGTAGAACGTGTAGCGATCCTTCATGGCCGTATCCAATTGATGTTTCAGCGACAGATCGCCCAGGGTGACAAGACCTCCCACCACCCTGCCCTCCTTATTTTTCAGGGCCACGCAGTTCATCCTGACTGGCAGGGGGCTGCCGCTTCTCGTCAGCATCCAGGACTCGCTTTTCGAACGGGGTACGGCATCCTGAATGGTATCCAGGACAAGAGAGATGTCCTGTTTCGTGTCGCCGTGCAGAAGCCCTTCAAAGGATTTGCCGAGGACGTTCTCCCGGCCGTACCCCGAAAGGGTTTCAGCCGTCCGATTGAAAAAGGTGATATGCCCGCCCCGATCCACCGTCAGAACACCGGTATCCAAATTATCGAGAATCATCTTGAGTCGCCGGTCTTCATACCAGACCCGCTTCAGAAGGTCCTTGAAAACGCTCTGGTCCTGAAAGACCACGAGGCAACCGGCCGGTGTCCCGTCCCCGCCATACAGCGGGTGGATGATCCGCGTCAGACTGCGGGCCTCGCCCGCCGCATCGGTGATATCAAGATCCATACGATCCGGGACAGCGCCCCGGCGCGAGACATTTTTGAACCTGCAGGCATCTGCACAGGAAAACGCCTGCAGCACTGTTCTGCAGTCCTCGCCGATGGCATCGGCCTCGGTGGTTCCGGCCATCTGCACAAGCGAACGATTCAAAGCCACCACCCGGCGCTCGGGAGAAATGACCACGGCCCCCACCGAGAGAGTGTCCAGAAGATGGATGAGGTCCTGGTATTTAAAGGAGATCGTATCCATGATAAAAAAGATATTATCCTTCAATTGGATGTTGGACGTTGGATGTTGAGCGTTGAACGTTCATCTTCTCACTCACTTCCGCCGTTTCCCGGGCCGGTAGCCGTACGATGACGGTGGTGCCCCGGCTCTTGAGGGAGGAGATTTCGATCTGGCCACCGTGCATGTCCACGATTTTTTTGGAAATCATCAGGCCCATACCGGTTCCCCGGGAGCCTTTTGTGGTGAAAAAATTCTGAAAAATCCGGTTCCGGGTCTCTTCATCCATGCCGCAACCATTATCACTGATCTGGTATTCCACCCCCCAGCCATCCGGGAAAAACGACTTCAGATGCACGGTGGCATCACTGCGGCCTTCTTCAGATATGCAAGCGTCCAGCGCATTTTCAAGCAGATTCAGCAAACAAATCTGAATTCCTTCGCAGTCCAGGTAAAAAGGGTGAAGCCCCTCATCGAGATCCGCCGACAGGGTGATACCGCAGGTGCCCGCCCGGCCGGCCAGCAGGCGAAGTGCCTCCCGGGCGGGCTCATTGGGATCACAGCGGGAAAAGGAAACTTCGGCACTCTTGGAATAATTCAGCAATGCCATGGATAGGTTCGTGATTTTTTCGACATTGCGCTTCACCATGTCCCAGCCTTGGGAAAGATAGGTCTTGTTGTCCATGGAAAGACCCTTTTCCAAAACAAATGCCCCCCCCTTGAGGCCGCCGGCGATATTTTTGATCGTGTGGGAAAGACCCGCCACCGTCTGGCCGATGGCGCTCATTCTTTCCGCCGCCACCAGCTTCTGCGTTTTTTCCGCCACCATCCGCTCCAGGTTTTCCGTGTACTCCCGAAGCTTACGCCGCAGCGTGATGCGTTCCTCGGCTCGTTTCAGGGCAATCTCCAGCACCTCGTTTCGAATCGGTTTGGTGACAAAGTCCGCAGCATCCAACTGCAGGCTCTGAATGGCCAGATCCATATCACCATGACCGGTGATCATGATCACTTCGGCCTCCGGATTCTCCGCCTTGATCTCCCGAAGGAGGTGAATCCCGTCCTTTCCGGGCATCCGGATGTCCGTCAGGACCAGGGGCGGCCGAAGCGACCGGTAGAGGGAAACGGCCTGCTCCGCGTTTTCCGCCGTATGGACCTCGTAGCCCAGATCAGCCAGGAAAATTCCCAACACCGTGCGAATCCCCCGCTCGTCGTCAACCAGCAGAATTGAAGTGGATTTATGCATCATTTTCAGACACTTTCCGCTGCTGCGCCGGGGGAAATAAAAGCCTGAAACATGCGCCGTCCGCGTTTCCCGCCTCCACTTCGATACTCCCCCCGAACTCCTTGACAATGCCGTAGCTGATGGAAAGCCCGAGACCGGTCCCCTTTCCCACGGTTTTGGTGGTAAAAAACGGTTCGAATATTTTTTCCGCGATCGCTTCGGGGACCCCGCCCCCCGTATCCCGCACCGCCACCAGGACCTTTCCATGCTGAAATGCGGCAGTGAGGGTGATGCGTTTCCTGCCGGGTTCCAGGGCCGTGGCGCCGGTCCATCTTTTTTCGATGGCATCCCGGGCATTGATCATCAGGTTGATGAGCACCTGTTCCAGCCGACCGTAATCAGCCATGATCGGCGGCAGATTCCGTTCGATTTCCCAGTTGACCTCGATCTCCCTGAGTTTGAGCTGCTGGTTGAAAAGCTCGAAAGCGCTGGTAAGCACATCCGCCACCTGAACCGGTTTGAGCATACCCTCGGACTTTCGTCCGAACTGCCGCATATGGTTGATGATTTTGGTGGCCCGGTCCACGTGCCCGTCAATCTCCCGGGCCAGGGTCTCCAGGGTCTCCGCCGGGATGGTCTCGTTTCGGCTGACCTTTTTGATAAAAAAACTACTGGCGGTTTTGATGACCGACAGGGGCTGGTTCAGCTCGTGGGCGACGCCCGTAGCCATTTCGCCCAGGGTCGCCATTTTCCCCGCCTGGACCAGTTGCTGCTCGGTTTCCGTCCAGTAGGTCACATCGCTGGTGGTGACCAGAAGCACCTTCCGGTCCGGATAATCGGAGGGTGACACCCGGATGTTGACGAAGAGCACCTGGCCGGATTTTCCTACCTGCCGGACCTTGTTCATGGCCCTGCCGCTGCGAACCGCCTCCCGCATGAACTCCCTTTCCGCCTCCCTGAAAAGATCGGCAAAAATCTTCCCGGTCATCTCATCCTTGCTCCACCCGTAAACCGACTCGACACTGCTGTTGCAGTCGAGGATTTCAAGACTCTCCGCGTCCAGAACGAACACGGGATTCGGAATGTTTTCGAAGATATCGTAATACTTCTTTTCGGATTGTTCCAATGCCTCCTGGAGCAGTTTCCGGTGGGTGATGTCCAGATTTATCTCCATGGCCGCAATGATCTCCCCCTCGTCGTTGCGAATGGGAGCGGTTCGGACGATCCAATGTCGGATGGTCCCGTCTTTCTGGACAGCCGCTTCCTCGCTGTAGTGTGACTTTCCGTCGGCAAACGTCTCCTCCACCGGACAGGGGTCGCATTTGCAGGTACGGCCTTTATAGGCCCAGTAACAGAAATCGCCCGGCTTCGGATGAAAATTCTTTTCGAAATGCCGGTTGTAGCGTAAAAGCCGGTAGTCCCGATCCTGGACCGTCACGACACACGGCACTCTTTCAAACAGGCGGCGGTACTCGTCGCGCTGCTTGTTCAAGGCCGCCTCCTTATCCCCAATGGCCTGCCCCATGTCATTGATGGCACGAGCCAGGGTGGCAAGCTCATCGGACTGGTTCAGTTCGATACGGGTCTCGTAATCTCCACGGGCCAGTTTCATGGTGCCTTCGATAAGTTTCTCGACGGGCGTTTCAATGAATCTTCGGACAAAAATAAAAATGGTGGCCCAGGTGATAAGAAAAGAAAAAAGCGCCAGAAAGAGAATGCTATGGCGAAAGTCGAGATCGAACCGGGTGGTGACAACGGCCCAGAGACAGATGGAAAACAGCAGGATGAGACCGACGGTGGCAATCAGTTTCAGGATAAAACTACCGCTGCGTATTCTCAACTTCCGGGCCATGCCGTTTCCTCACATACGCGCCAGAACCTCGATGTTTAAAAGTTCAAGGCCTTTTTTCAGCACCTCGGCCGTGGCGGCAGTGAGCGACATACGATCGGATTGGAGCGCCGCCGTCTCTGCGTTGATCACCGAGTGCTTGTTATAGAACTGGTTGAAAATTTTGGCCGTATCGAAGAGATAGGCGGCCACCAGTGATGGATTGTATTCGGCTGCGGCCCGCTCGACTGTTTCCGGGAATCGTGTCAGCTGCCGGGCCAGAAGCCGTTCTTCCTCGTTTCCCAGGTCCCCGTAAGAGGCAACGGCGTCATCCACCCCCCGCTCCCGGGCCTTTCGGAGGATACCGCAAATCCGGGCATAGGCATATTGGCAGTAAGGGCCGGTAAACCCGTCAAAGGAGATCGATTCCTTTGGATCGAAATGAATATCTTGGGTCGGCTTCACCCGAAGCAGGTAGAACTTGACAGCCCCTGCGCCGATTTTGGCGGCTCGCTCACGAATATCCTCCGGGTCCAGAAGTCCTTCGGGGTCCCGGCTGCGTATTTCTTCCACCGCCAGTTCGGTCATGTTATCGATGAGGTCATCGGCATCCACCACCTTGCCTTCCCGGGACTTCATTTTTCCCTCGGGCAGATACACCATGCCATAGGAAAGATGGTGGCAGTTCTCAGCCCAGCGGTAGCCGAGGGCCCCGAGAATCGCAAACAGGCACTGGAAATGAAACTGCTGCTCACTGCCCACCACAAAAACGCAGCTATCCAGTTTTCCCTCGGAGACCTTGAGGACCGTGGTCCCGATATCCTGGGTAATGTAAAGACTCGTGCCATCGGGCCGAAGCACCGTCACCCGTTTGAGCGCACCGTTTTCATCCAGCCCGAACCGGTCTTCCGGCAGGAGAAACACGATATTTCCCGCCTCGTCCCGGGTAAAAACGCTCCGGTCAATTCCCTCTTCAATGATCTTTTTGCCTTGGGAATATGTCTCGGATTCGTAATAAAAACGGTCGAAAACCAGCCCGAGTTTCCGGTAGGTTTCCGAAAACCCGTCATAGACCCATCGGTTCATCATCCGCCAGATATCAAGGATTTCGGAATCGCCGCTTTCCCAGCGCCGCAACATGGCCAGGGCCTCGGATTCCAGTGACGGATCCTTTTCCGCCTCCATGGAAAACCGGACATACCAGTCCCCCACAAAGGCGTCCCCTTTCTTGCCCATTGATTCCGGAGTCGCCCCCTCTCCCCACTTCTGCCAGGCCAGCATGCTCTTACAGATATGAACCCCCCGGTCGTTGACCAGGTTGGCCTTGATGACTCGGTGGCCGACCGCCGTTTGAAGATTGGAAATGGCCATCCCCAGGGCGCCGTTTCGTACATGCCCCAGGTGCAGGGGCTTATTGGTGTTTGGGGAAAGGTACTCCACCATCATTCGATCCCCGCCTGCGCCTTCGGTTCCGGATCGAAAGGGAGAATTTTCAAACATTTGCCGACAAGCGTACCCGAAATACCCTTCACTTCTAAGGGTAATATTGACATAGGGGCCGGTGGCGGCGGCACTTTTGATGAGATCGTCGGGCATGATTCTTTCCGCCAGTTCACCGGCAATGGCTGGCGGCGCTTTTCGAAGCTGTTTGGCAAGTGAGAAACACTCCACCGCCACATCCCCCATGGCCGCATTGGGTGGATAGCCAACTTTCAGGGCGTCGGGGGAAATTCCATAGCTCTGGGAGATTACCTTTATAATACGCTGCTGCAACTGATCTGTCAGTTTCATATTCATCCGTTCATCCGTTTGATATCGTTTCCGGAATGAAGTACATAGCACGAGTTGTCGAAATATGTAAAGAATTCGGGTGGGGTGAATCAAGCACGATCTTATGGAGAAAACCGGAGAATAAAAAAATGAACGTCCAACATTCAATTGGCGGATGGTTTCTTTTTTATAAAAAAGAGGCTGTTTTTAAATGTATAAATAGGTGGCGGAGGCCCTCATCCTGCTCATTGTCGGCACATAACCCCCTCTGACGATGGCAGATGTTGATCTATAATCAGATTCCAACCTCCCCTTGGACCCCGCCGTGGCGGGGTTGGACGTTCATCTGTTTTGTTTGAGTTTCATCCGAACCCAACGAATTAGATCTTGACACCCATTTCACCATGGTGTTAATAAGCCTGATTTTAATTCACAATTAGTTTACTCGATCCTTGCTCCGGTACTTTGGAAAGGCCGGGGCTTCAAAGCCAAAAGGAGGAATCATGAGACGGTACGAAACTATTTTCATTCTGGACCCCGATGTCTCGGAAGAGCAACGGGGTGCTGTTTTTGGCCGCTTGGCAGACCTGATGCAGCAGAAGGACGGTCTTCAGGTGGCACTGGATGAATGGGGTGCCAGGAAGCTGGCCTATGACATCAAGAAAAAGCATCGTGGGTATTACGTTCGCCTCGATTATTGCGGCAGCGGTGAACTGGTGGATGAAATCGAGCGCTTTTTCCGCATTGATGATCGTCTTCTCAAGTACATGACCATCGTGCTGGACAAGAACGCGGATCTCGAGAAGGTCAAACAGGAGATGGCCGACACGGCTGCAAAGGCGGAAGCGGCGGCCCAGGCGGCGGCTGAAGCAGCGGCGGCGGCGGAAGCGGCGGCTGCGGAAGCGGCATCTGCGGAAGCGGCATCTGCACCGGAAGCCGAAACAGCGTCCGAACCGGAAACCGAAACAGAGTCCAAGCCTGAAACCGGCGAAGGTGACGCAATCGAGACCGACGAATCGAAAGAGGAGGCGTAACATGGCAGTTCCATCACGAGGAAATAAGCGAAACGGCACCAAGCGTCCGGATACCCGAAAAAGAAAACGTTTTTTTCACAGGCGAAAAGTCTGCCGGTTTTGTGCGGACAGCTCCATCCTGATTGATTACAAGGAACCGAGAACCCTTCGGTATTTTATTTCGGAACGAGGGAAAATTATCCCCAGACGCATTTCCGGAACCTGTGCCAAACACCAGCGGGCATTGACCACTGCCATCAAACGTGCCAGGACCATCGCGCTCCTGCCGTTTATTGGAAGCATGGATTAATCTGACCGAACCCCGGGTAACGGCAGCATAAGGAGGCCGGCTTTGACGCCATCACACCACCGGGACGCCGCAAAGGATATGGTCCTGGGTGTCGGCATCACCTTGATCCTGTTTGCAGGTTCCGTGATGATGCCCTTCTTCGTACTGGTGGGTGTTTTTTTTCTTCCTCTGCCGGTTCTGGTATGTCGGCTGAAGCTCGGTCGGGTAAAAGGCGCCGCGGTTGCCGCCATTGCTTTTGCTGTCATGGCGGCGATTCCCGGGGGCGGATTGATCGATCTTTTTCCGTTTCTGGCGCTGCTGCTCATGGGCTTCCTTTTGGGTGAATCCTTTGAGCACAGATTTTCGCTGGAGAAAACCATGCTGGTCGCCTGCGGCACCGTAGCGCTGGCGGGTCTGCTGATTTTGTTCTTTTACAGTGTTTCGGCGGGTGTCAGTATCCCCGAATTTGTTTCGACCCATGTCGATCAGAATCTTGCGCTGTTCAAGGCCGAGGTTGAACGAACGGGAGCCGGGGCGGATACGATGCAGGCGCTCACCGCCTCCATCGAACTTATCAAGGAGATGCTGAAGGTCCTTCCCGGCATTGCCCTTTCCGGGATTCTTTTCACGGCATGGGTCTCGCTGCTGCTGGTAAGGCCGATACTCAAGCGCTTCGACCTGCCCTGCCCGGACTTCGCTCCGCTGATCCGGTGGCGTGCGCCGGAGATGCTCGTGTGGTGTCTCATCGGGTCCGGCGTGCTTTGCCTGATACCTGGCGCATTGAAACTGGTCGGTCTAAACGGTCTTTTGGTGGTGTTGCAGATTTACTTTTTTCAGGGCATCGCCATCGTGGCGTTCTTTTTAAATCGAAAAAACGTGCCGCCGGCGGTTCGCTGGCTCCTGTACACCCTGATAACGTTCTATCTGGGGATGCTGGTGATCGGCCTCGGTATTTTCGACATGTGGCTGAACGTACGGAAGCTGGACAGGGGAAACCCCCTCCCGCCATCATAATCGTTGGCGGCCGGACGGCGGAATCCGAAATAAATACTTTTCATCCCGATGGGAAACGGCAAAAATGCATCCGCCATCGGAATTAAATATATGATCAAGTCCACCAGACAGGTGGGTGTTTCAGATAGAGTCTAATCCCGGCGATTAGATACTGGAGGATAAACCATGAAAGTAATCTTGAAAGAAACCATTCCATCCCTTGGGATCATTGGCTCCGAAGTAAAGGTCGCCGATGGATTTGCCAGGAATTACCTGCTTCCCCAGGACAAAGCCGTTGTGGCAACCGAACAGAACCGGAAGATGCTGGCGCATCAGAAAGCCAAGTTCGATCTTCAGATCGCCAAGGAAAAAGAGGCAGCTGAAGAAATGGCCAAGCGGCTCGAGGGTGTCAAGTGCACCATCGCGGCCAAGGTCAGTGACGAAGATCGCCTGTACGGATCGGTGACGGTTCGCGATATTCTCGACAGTCTTGCCAAACAGGGCGTTGAGATTGAAAAGCGCATGCTCCTGCTCAGCGAACCCATCAAAACCCTTGGAACGTTTTCCGTGCCGATCCGCGTTTACAAAGGGGTAAAGCCTGAAATTACAGTGGAAATCGTACCGGAGTAGTTCGGGAAGAAAATAGGTCCTATAAGTCTTATAAGTCCTATAGGACCTATTTAGTAGGACTTATAAGACTTATAGGACCTATCATTATCTCAATGGCCGACCATGTAAAAACCACATCCCAGGATTTCCCCAATCGGCTGCCGCCCCAGGATATCGACGCCGAAGCGTCGATCCTCAGCGCTATTCTGATCGATAATGAAGCCCTGTTCGATGTGGTGGAGATCCTTTCTCCCGAGGACTTTTACCGGGGCGCACACCAGAAAATCTATTCGGCCATGACCGGCCTTTTTACCCGGAACGAACCCATCGACCTGGTCACCCTGGCCAATATACTCAAGGAAAGAAAACACCTGGAGGAGGTGGGCGGCGCCACTTACCTCGCCCAGTTGGTAAATGAAATCCCGCTGGCGGTCAATCCCGGGAACCACGCAAAAATCGTCCATGAAAAGGCCTGCCTCCGGCGGCTGATTCACAAGGCCAACGAGATCACTAAACGCTGCTTCGACGATCAGGGGAATGTGGACGAGGTCATCGATTTTGCGGAAAACGCCGTATTCGAAATTTCCGACAACAAAATCAAGCCGAGTTTTCATTCCATCAGCTCGATCATCAACACCAACATAGACGAGTTGGAGGAACGCCAGGCGAACAAGTCCCTCCTGACCGGGGTGCCCACCGGTTTTTCCCGCATCGATGCGCTCACGTCCGGCCTTCAGGGCTCGGACCTCATCATTCTGGCGGCCAGGCCCGCCATGGGAAAAACGGCTTTCGCCCTGAACCTTGCCCGCAACGCGGCTGTGGACGGCGGCGTGCCGACGGCCATATTCTCTCTGGAAATGAGCAAAGAGCAGCTGTCCATGCGGATGCTCTGCGCCGAGTCCCGGGTCGATTCTTCCAAAATCCGGGGCGGGTTTTTCGGAAAGGACGACTGGGAACGCATTACCGAAGCCGCCGGTGTTCTTTCCCAGGCGCCCCTCTACATTGATGATTCCCCGGATATCTCCGCCATGGACATTCGGGCCAAATCCAGGCGGCTGAAAATGGACAAGGGGCTCGGTCTCGTAATTGTCGATTACCTGCAGCTCATGCGGGGACGGCTGGGGGCCGAGCGCCGTGACCTGGAAATATCGGAGATATCAAGATCCCTCAAAATCCTGGCCAAGGAACTCCACCTGCCGGTAATCGCCCTCTCCCAGCTGAACCGGAAACTTGAGGAGCGAAGCGACAAGCGCCCCATGCTTTCGGATCTCCGTGAGTCGGGCGCCCTCGAACAGGATGCCGACGTTGTGGCGTTTATCTACCGGGACGAGGTATACAACAAGGACGAGAACAATCCGAACCGGAACAAGGCGGAAATCATCCTCGCCAAGCAGCGCAGCGGCCCCGTCGGCACCGCACACCTGGCGTTTCTGAGCATGTACACCCGGTTTGAAAACCTTGCCGACGAGGCCTACTATGACATGGGGTAGGCGCCCTTCTCTTCTATGAAGCGACTTTTCGGCACCACGCTCGGCTTGAAGGCCAGCCAGATCAGACGGCTCGAGAACCTCTACCGCCGCCGCATCCCTGTCGAGTCTTTGGTCACGCCGGAACTCACCCGGGATTTGTCCCGTCTTTCCTTTGAAATCCGGCGACAGGTCGGACTTCTCATCGACCGGAAGGGGCACATCGCCTTTGTGATCGTCGGAGATCCCCATGGGATTGTCATCCCCGATCTGGGGGAGTACCGCCTGGCACCCGGCAGGCTTCGGGGGCTTCGGTGCGTCCATACCCATCTGAACCGGGAGACGCTCACCCGGGATGATCTCACTGACCTTGCACTGCTTCGGCTCGACATGATGGCCTCCATCACCATTGAGGACGACGGTCTTCCCGGAGCAGTCCATGTGGCTCACATACTGCCGGGGGGCACGGAAAAATCGCCCTGCCGGGTCCTTGATCCCCTCCCGCCGCATCGGCTCGATATCGGCTGCCTGGCCGTCATTCAAGCCCTTGAGGAGGAATTTGCCGCAGCCGGCCCCGCCATCGCTAAAACGGTGGATCAGAAGGAACGCGCCTTTCTGGTGAGTGTTTCCACCGGTTCCCGCCGGGAGGCAATGGACCGCCTCCGGGAACTTGAGGAGCTGGCGGCCTCCGGTGGTCTTTCGGTGGCCGGCACGGAATTTCAGCAACGACGTCAGCCGGACCCAAAATACGTCATGGGACAGGGCAAGCTGCAGGAGCTGGCCATCCGCGCCCTGCAGCAGGGCGTGACCCTGCTGGTGTTCGACCAGGAACTTTCCGCGTCCCAAAGCCGCGCCATCGCCGATGTCATCGACCTGAAAGTGATCGATCGAACCCAGCTGATTCTGGACATCTTTGCCCAGCGGGCCCAGACCCGTGAGGGAAAATACCAGGTGGAACTGGCCCAGCTCAAATATCTGATGCCCCGGCTGGTAACGAAAAACACGGCCATGAGTCGCCTTACGGGCGGTATCGGCGGTCGGGGCCCCGGCGAAACAAAACTTGAAATCAACCGGCGGCGGGTCCGGGAACGCATCACGCGCCTCGAAAAAGACCTCGAGATGGTGCGCCGGCACCGCAAACAGCAGCGGGCCCAGCGGGACAAACGGGGGGTCCCGGTCATCTCCATCATCGGATACACCAACGCCGGGAAATCCACCCTCCTGAACACCCTGACCAAAAGCCGGGTGCTGGCCGAAAGCCGGCTGTTCGCCACCCTGGACCCGGCCAGCCGCCGGCTCCGCTTCCCCCGGGACATCGAAGTAATCATCACCGATACCGTCGGGTTCATCCAGGATCTGCCCAAGGACCTGATGGTGGCCTTTCGCGCCACCCTGGAAGAGCTGGATGGCGCGGACCTCCTCGTGCACGTCATCGATGTGAGCAATCCCCGGTTTGAAGAACAGATGCGCTCCGTCGATACCATTCTGGATGAATTGAACCTCACCACCATCCCCTGCCTGCTGGTTCTCAACAAACAGGACAAGGTGGATGCCGAGCGCCTTGAAATTCTTCGTAATAAGCTGGGTGCCGTCTCCATTTCCGCCACCGACCCACGAACCCTCATACCGCTGATCGATCGGATGTCTGCTTTGATTGAAAAGACGAAATAGAAGACGAACGTCCGGCATCGGACGTTCATCTTTTCTTCGTTCATCTTTTCAATTGACCTCCCCTCGGCCTTACGTTAATCTTTTAAGTTATTAACCAGCGGCGCCGGCCGCACTAGAAAAACCGTAACAAATTCAGGAGAAACAACATGCTTGAAAACGACATCCACGATCTCGTCATCGTGGGCGGAGGACCGGGTGGTTTGACCGCCGCGATTTATGCAATGCGGGCAGCCATGAAAGCGGTTCTGATCGAAAAAGGCATCCCGGGCGGACAGATGGCCATGACGGATGATGTGGAAAACTACCCGGGATTCGAACGCATTGGCGGGGCGGAATTGTCCATGAAATTTGCCCAGCATGCCCAGTCCTTCGGCCTTGAGATTGTTTCTCAGGAAGTTGTGGCGGTAACACCGGGTCTTGAATACCATACGGTCAAACTGGCGGACGGTAGCGAGATAAATACCCATGCGGTCATCATCGGTACCGGTGGAAATCCCCGAAGGCTGAATGTGCCGGGTGAGATCGAATATTACGGCAAGGGTGTCTCCTACTGTGGTGTCTGTGACGGGTTCTTTTTTCGTGGGAAAACCGTTGTAGTGGTGGGCGGGGGCGATACCGCCGTTGAGGAGGCGCTCTATCTTTCCAAACTCGCCAAACAGGTTTATCTCGTCCACCGGCGGGACGCCCTGCGGGCGGGAATGATTCTGCAGCAGCGCCTTAAAAACGACTGCAACGCAGAGATTCTCTGGAACTCCGTGGTCACCGAAATCCATGCAAACGACGACGGCGTCAATGCCGTCTCCCTAAAGGATACGCAAACCGGAGAGACCCGGGCGCTTGCCACGGACGGCGTATTTATCTTCGTTGGCTACAACCCGAACAACCAATTGGTGCCCGACGGCACCAAAAAAACTACGGAAGGCTATGTGGTTACGGACGAAAAGTGCGAAACAAATACACCCGGCATTTTCGTCATCGGCGACCTGAGAGAAAAATACGCCAAACAGGTCATCCTGGCCGCCGCCGACGGATGCACCGCCGCCCTGGCCGCCGCGCATTATGTCGAAACCCGGAAGGCCGCAACAGCCGATACGTGCGAACTGCCGCCGGAGGGGTGAAAAAACCGAAGAGCGGAAAATCGGAAGAGCAGAAGAGCCGAAAGGGATAAAAACCGAGAGATCGGTTTTTATCATCTAACTCGACAAAATACCTTAACTTTAGGCACTCTAGCGCACTTTAGGCACTTTTTAATGACGCATTCACGTCTCATCTCCCTCCACGGCGGACACAGCGGCGAATTCTGTTTGCACGCCAAAGATACTCTGGCGGAAGTCGTCGCGGCTTATGAACGGAAGGGGTTTGCGTGGGTAGGCATCACGGAGCACATGCCGCCGCCGGATGACCGGTTCCTGTATGCGGATGAGCAGGACGCAGGTCTTACCGCCCGGGATCTGTCATTACGTTTCGACGCTTATATCGATACCTGCCGACGGCTTCAGGAAGCCTTCGCTTCGCAGCTGAAAATTCTGGTGGGATTCGAAACCGAAGCCTGTACCGGATCCTATGAGCTGGCCCAAAAACTCATCGAAACATACCGGCCGGATTATATCGTTGGATCTGTTCATCATGTGGACGACATCAATTTTGATTTCGACGAAAACCATTACCAAAACGCCGTCCGGGCCGTCGGCGGGATCGATCATCTGTATCACCGGTATTTCGATATCCAGTATGAGATGATCACTCGGCTTCGCCCCCGGGTGGTGGGACATTTCGATCTCGTTCGAATTTTCGATCCGGACTATGCGCAGAGGCTCCTTCGACCTGAAATCGTTCAAAAAATAAACCGGAACCTTGCGGCCGTAAAAGATCTCGATCTCCTTCTGGACCTGAACATGCGAGCCCTCCTGAAAGGCGCCCCGGAACCCTATCCATCCGGCCCCATCCTTCAAAAGGCCCTTGAAATGAATATTCCGGTGGTCCCCGGGGACGACTCCCACGGAGTGGATACGGTGGGCAGCTATATCCACGAGGGCATCGTGCTGTTAGAGAAGATGGGGTTTGATACCCGGTGGGAGAAAATCGTTGGTAACAGATGAACATCCAACATCGAATCCCGCCGCGGCGGGATTCGATGTTGGATGTTCATCTTTTATCGAACCGCATCCGCCAGTATCTTCAATATCTCCGGCAATGCCTCGCTGCAGGTTCCCTGCACGAAACCGCCGTTTGACTTTACCGCCATTTCGGAAAACGGATTCTCCCGGATATTGACATCAACGATCAGACCATACCGGCGCCGAACTTTTTGTGCGATCAGAATCGGCAGGTTGGTACTGCCGGAAGTGCCCACCACCAGCAGCAGCCCGGTCTGGGTGCTTATCTTTAATGCGCTCACATAGTGATAAAATTCTTCGTTATAGGATTCATCAAACCAAAGAATGTGGGGGCGAGCAGGCTCTCCGCATTTGGGACACCTGAGGAGACGGCGGTCCTGGTCGGTCATCGGCTCGCCTTTCAACTTGTCCGGAACTTCGTTGGGAATGGGATATACCTCATGGGAACAGCTCCGGCTGCAACGCATGTGAAAGATATTACCGTGAATCTCATAGGTGTGAAGCGGATTGTTGCCCGCCTGAAGATGAAGTCCGTCCACATTCTGGGTGATCAGCGTAAATCTTCCTTCAAACAGTCGTTCCATTTCAGCGAGGGCCAAATGTCCACGGTTGGGACGGGCTTTCCGGCACACACCCCGGCGGTATAAATACCAAGCCCAGACATCGTCCGGATTTTCTTCGAACATCTTCCGGGTCGCAATCTCCTGGGGCTTGTACTCCTTTGATCCTACCCGCCAATATCCTCCCGGCCCGCGAAAAGTGGGGATGTCGCTTTCCACGGAAATCCCCGCTCCGGTCAGAACAGTAAAATGGCGGTCGCTTTGGGCAAAATCAACCAGTTTCTTTTTTAAAGGGTTATCTATCATGGCGGTTCCTGCTTGAAATCCCGGGAGCTTGTTATCCCGAAAAAAATCTTCTATAGTAATTCGCTTGCATACATTGCTTATCCAATATTTATTATTATACCTGAACATCCGGAAATCAAGCCATGGATCAAACGCTCAACAGTATTCCTTCTAATGTTCGAAACATACATATCACCGCAGTGTGCGGCACCGGGATGGGGGCTCTTGCATGTATGTTGAAAGAAATCGGACTCGAAGTGACCGGATCCGATCATAGGGTGTATCCGCCCATGAGCACCTTTCTGGCCGAAAAAGGGGTTGTCGTGGCCGACGGATTCAAAGCGGAGCATATCCCAGCCGATACCGATCTGGTCATCATCGGAAATGCCGTAAGAAGGGACAACCCGGAAGTATTGGCCGTCGAAACCAGAGGGCTGCATTACTGCTCCATGCCCCAGGCGCTGAATCATTTCGCTGCCCGGGGGAAAAAAATTGTTCTCGTCACCGGCACCCACGGAAAGACCACCACCTCGGCGCTGGCGGCATGGGTGCTGCAACATGCAGGACTGGATCCTTCGTTCATGATCGGTGGAATCCTACAGAATTTCGGCAGTAATTACCGGGTCGGCAATGGAGCGCAGATTGTGATCGAGGGGGATGAATACGATACGGCCTTTTTCGATAAGGGTCCGAAATTCATGCATTACACACCGCACGTGGCCACACTGACCAGTGTGGAATTCGATCATGCGGATATTTTCAGGGACCTCGATCATGTCAAACAGGCCTTTCGCGACTTTGTTTCCGGTATTCCGGCCGGGGCCGTTCTGGTGGCCCGTGACCGGGATGCGAATATCGATGATGTCATCTCGGTGGCCGGGTGCCGGATTGAACGCTATGGAGACGCCCGGGATTCATCCTGGTATCCGGCGGACGTACGATTCAGCGCCGACGGCACCGCTTTTACCCTGATGAAAGATAAAAAGGCGGTTGGAAATTTTGAAACGAAGCTGCTGGGGGCCCATAATCTGTCCAACACCGTAGCGGTAATGGCCATGGTGCATCATCTCGGCCTTTCTTTCGAGACGATTCGAGGCGCGCTTCTTTCATTCAAGGGGGTGAAACGACGCCAGGAAGTGCGTGGGACGAAGCGGGGGGTTACGGTTCTGGACGATTTTGCCCATCACCCCACGGCGGTCAGGGAGACACTGACAGCCGTCAGGCCTGCCGCGGGAAACGGCCGCCTGATTGCCGTATTCGAGCCCCGCACCAATACAAGCATGCGGGATGTTTTTCAGCAGGACTATGTCAGTGCCTTTGACGCTGCGGACATGATTTTGATCCGGCGGCCGCCGCTTCTGGAGAAAATTCCCGAAGACCGTCGCTTTTCTTCCGAGAAACTCGTAGCCGATTTGACACGAAGCGGGAAAAATGCTTTCTTCTTTCCCGACACGGAAGCGATCATTGACTTCCTGGTCCTGAAGACGCAGCCTGGAGATATGGTATTTATCATGTCCAACGGCGGCTTTGACAACATCCATGAAAGGCTGCTACAGAATCTCTAGGCCGGCCCTTCGGCAGCGTTACCGTCTTGTTGATAAGGAATTTCCCATAACAACCGACGTCGAATGCAGGTAATGAAGAATGGATTCCAAAACATTTTCGCACCCGTTGATAGGGCATCAAAAACATGGGAATGGAAGTCCCGTGTGGCAGCGTCCGTTTGCCAATCTGGGTGCCAAGGTTATCCGGATGGTAACGGATCTCGGCGCCTCCGCCCTGTTTCTGCTGAAAACATTCGTGTTGATATTCCGGCCGAAACAAATTTCCGCCATCATCACCCAAGTCTACCATATCGGGGCGAAGTCATCCGGTATCGTCCTCATGGTGGGGCTGTTCACCGGTATGGTCATGGGGCTGCAGATGTATTATGCCCTGGTGACATACGGCTCGGAAGCGGCCCTCGGCTCCGCGGTGGCCCTCTCACTGGTGCGGGAACTGGGACCGGTGCTGACAGCGGTTATGATCACCGCCCGGGCCGGATCGGCCATGACAGCGGAGATCGGCATCCAGCGTATCTCCGAACAGATCGACGCCCTTCAGACCATGGGGATCAATCCCGTCAAATATCTGATCAGCCCACGGCTTGCGGCGTCCGTAATCAGCTTCCCGATTCTCACCGCCTTTTTCGATCTGATCGGTCTTGCGGGCGGATTCCTGACGGGGGTGGTTCTGCTCGGCCTCAACCCGGGTGTCTACTTTTACCGTGTCTGCGACAGCCTGACCGGGAGCGATGTGACCGGGGGATTCGTCAAGGCCATCGTCTTCGCGGTTCTGGTGTCGACCATCTGCACCTTTCAGGGATTTTTCTGCCACACGCATTCGGAAAGCCGCGGTGCCCACAGCGTCAGCATTGCCACCACTTCCGCCGTGGTGCTCTCCTGCGTCTGGATTCTGGTGGCCGACTACGTGGTGACTTCATTCCTCATGTAAAGCGAGATTCATTATGACAATACCACTGATCGAATTCAGGAACGTAACCAAGCGATTCGGAGACACCACGGTCCTGGACGGTATCGATATGCAGGTCTACGAGGGGCAGATTACCGTCATTATCGGGAAAAGCGGTACCGGGAAAACCGTCCTGCTGAAACACGTCATCGGTCTGCTGGAACCCGACAGCGGCACCATTCTTTTCAAGGGCAGGCCGGTATCGGACATGTCGAAAAAGGAAAAGAAAACCTTTTACCGGCAGTTCAGCTACATGTTTCAGGGAAATGCCATGTTCGATTCCATGACGGTGCTGGACAACGTCGCCCTTCCTCTTCATGAGACCACCCGGCTTAAAAAGAAGGCGGTTTTCACGAAAGCCATGGCGCGGATCCGGCAGGTCGAACTGGGTGAGGTCGCCGACAAATACCCGTCCGAGCTTTCCGGCGGCATGCAAAAACGGGCGGCCCTTGCCCGTGCCCTGGTCACGGACCCGAAAATCGTCCTGTTCGACGAACCCACCACGGGGCAGGATCCAATCCGGAAAAATGCCATTTTGAGCATGATCGCCCAATCCAAACGAAAATTCGGGTTTTCCGCCATCGTCATCAGCCATGAAATCCCGGATATTCTGTTCATCTCCGACCGGGTGATCATGCTGTGGGAAGGCAAGGTGGCCTTCCAGGGGACCTGGCTGGAAATGCAGCGTCAGAAGCTTCCGATGGCAGCCGAATATCTTGCCAGCCTCGAAGGTTTCGAGGACCAGCTTACGGGGCTCATGAGCAAGCAGATGTTTCGATCCAGATACAAATCGGAACTTGCCTCCCTGCCCGGAATCAAGTCCATGGTGATCGTGGTCTTCAGCGTGGAGCTGGATCTGATCACCGAGAAACTGGGGGCGGAGGCGGCCGTGAGGGTCATCTCCCGTCTCGGGGAGTTTATCAGCTCGCAACTCGACGGTGTCGGGGGGTTTTCGACGCGGCAGCAGCGGGACCATATTCTGACGGTCTTCCCCCAGTTGGAATATGAAGAGGTTGTCCAGCTTCTGGATAAATTTACAGCGGTCCTTCAGGGCCGCCCCCTTCACGACATCCAGGTCCAGGCTCTGGAGGAAGCGGAATCGGACAACTGTTTCAATATTGTCGTCTATGCGGGAATTGCCGAACTCGCCTCCAGTGAACCATTGGAGGAGGTTTTCCATAAAGCGGCAGCCAACCAAAAAGTTATCGCGCAATTTCGATGTGATGAAATCGGAGGTTGATGGGCATGAAAAAACAGAGAATAGAAACCACTGTGGGTATCTTTGTCGTGATAGGTCTGATATGCATTGGGTATATGGCCGTAAAACTCGGAGACTTTTCGATTTTCGGGGACAATTCATACTCGATATACGCACGGTTTTCCGCTGTTACGGGATTAAAATTGGGCAGTTCCGTGGAGGTGCTGGGTATCGAGGTGGGGAAAGTCCAAAATATGGTGCTGGATCAGAAAAAACAGATGGCAATGGTGGAATTTCGCATTAAAAAGGGTGTACAAATATATGATGATGCCATCGCCTCTATTAAGACATCGGGGTTGATCGGCGATAAATTCATACAAATAGACCCGGGTGGCGCGGGTGATCTGCTGGGTCCGGGAGACACCATCATTGACACGAACGCCCCTCTTGACATCGAATCGCTTATCGGAAAATTTGCTTTCGGGTCCATAGGCGATAAAGGAGATAAAAAGGAATGAAAAGAAACGGAGACCTGAGAAGTCGGATGCCGGGTGGCCATTCGGCTGAACAGCTGGACAGGAAAATAGATTCCAACAGTGTACGTACATTGACATGTATATTTTTGACCATTTGGCTGGTAGTGGTGGTTTCCACCTCGCTCTTGGCCGCACAGACCCCGTCGCCGATGGAGACGCTCAAGGTAAACGTCGACAAGGTGATGGCGGTTCTGAAAGATCCCGCCTTGCAGGGTGAAGCGGCTGTCAACGAAAAAAAAGAGGCGCTCCGGAAAATTTCAAACGAGATGTTCAACTGGCCGCTTCTTTCCAAACTGGTGCTGTCAAGAAACTGGAAAATCATGACGCCGGATCAGCA
>JBECKW010000043.1:0-5008 GCA_040235505.1 Desulfobacterales bacterium | reverse complement strand
GGGCATCTGGGGAACTCCTTTCAGCACCTTGGGCGCCTCCAGTTTCAGCACGTCCAGTACGGTCGGCGTGATATCGGTGACATGGACGTACTGGTTCCGGATGCTTCCCCCTTCCTTGATCTCCCGGGGCCATGAGACGATCATCGGGTTGCGAAGGGCACCGGCATATACACTCCCCTTGTACGTGTTGAAGGGCGTGTTGCTGACCTGTGCCCAGCCCTTGGGATACAGGGCCTGCATGTCGGGTCCTCCGATCAGGTCGTATTTGGACATCAGATCCTTTGCCGTAGGCGACCTGCCCGCCATATTGCTGATAAAGCAGTCGGTGCCGTCCGGTCCGCCGGAGCTGGTGGCGCCGTTGTCGCCGATCAGAACGATCAGGGTGTTGTCATATTGACCGGTCTCCTTAAGGAAGCTCACCAGTTTGCCCACCTCCTCATCCGCCTGCGTCAAATACCCGGCATAACACTGCATGAAACGGATAAAGAGCTTCTTCTCACTGGCCGATAAGCTGTCCCATCGCTTGACGGTGGGGTCCATCGGGGTGAGCACCGTATTCTGGGGAATGACGGAAAGCGCTTTCTGACGTTCGAAGCGCTCCTCGCGGATTTTGTCCCACCCCTTGTCATAGACGCCGTTGTATATTTCAATATACTTCTCCGGGACCTGTTGCGGCGAGTGATCCGTTCCAAATGCGTAATACATGAAAAACGGTTTGTCCGGATATATGGACACCTGGTCGGTGATATACCGCTTCGCATGGGCCAGAAGATCGTCATTGAGCGCATATCCGTCGGTCTTCGGCACCGGGATCGTTTCGTTGCCGTTCACCAGTTGGGGATGGTACTGGTCGGTTTCGCCGTACATAAATCCATAATACCGCTCGAAGCCTTTGGAAAGCGGCCAGTAGTCGAAGGGGCCCGCGGGGGTTATGGTATAGATGGGCGCCATATGCCATTTCCCGACGCCGAAGGTGCCGAATCCCTTTTCTTCCAGTATTTCCGCAATATTTCCGGCCTTGGCGGTGACGCTGCCCTGCAGGTTGGGCCGGTCCGGACCCAGCGAGAGATCGGCCACGCTTCCCATCCCCACGGAATTGTTCTCCCTGCCGGTAAGAAGGGAGGCGCGGGTCGGTGAGGACAGGGGGCAGGCATTGAAGTTGGTGTATCGAAGCCCGGCCGCCGCAAGCTGGTCGATATTGGGCGTCTTGATTTCAGAGCCGTAGCAGCCGAGATCCGAATAGCCGATATCATCCAGGACGATATAGATGATATTGGGCTTCCGCTCACTGCTTTCCTTCCGGGTGGGAGACTCTGAGGTTGTGTCGGTTTGCCCGTTCGGCTGACCGGCGGAAGCCGACGATATCATGCCGGTCGCCAGTGCGAATGCCGACCCGATCGCCGTCGCGGTTTTCAGGTAACGTGTCCGCCTTTGCTCGATTCCCATTTGAAGCCCTCCCTTGTAATTTTTATATTGAGATGGATTGTAGCATCTCACCCGATCGGTATCAATATGCGCAAGGAAACCGTCGTCTGTTTCGGACCCTTCAAATGGGGCGGCGGTCCTGCCGACTGATAAATATTGTGTTGATGTTGTTTACACCCTGGAAGATATCCGAACACCTGCCGCCGGAGAAGGTCGGGTTACTGCCCATTTCTCACGCGCCACCCATGCGCCCAGTCTGATCCTGCTGCAACCCGCCCGATCTGCTTGAAATGGCATGTCAATTGCAATTTTTAACATCGGTCCGATTACTGAAAAGGGGTGGTGAGATGAAAAGAATCGAAAGGGTTATGGTGTGTGTCGATTTTTCCGAATATTCAAAAGTAACCGTCGAGTATGCGCTGGCGCTCACCAGGGGGTTAAACACGGAGATTTTGCTTTTGAATGTCATCAATCGCCGGAATATCGATGCATTGCAGACGGTAACCCCTTTGCTGCCCAATCCGATAAGCATTGAGCATTATAAGGAACGGATGCTCGCCAAGTATCGCACCAGGCTCCATGAATGGATAGAGGGGTTCAGTTCCTCGGATGCGATGCGGGCAAAGCCCCTCGTTACGATTGGCATTCCTTCCGAGGCGATCCTTCAAACGATAACGGCAGAAAAAATAGACCTGGTGGTGACGGGCCCCAAGGGCCGAAGCAATCTCGCCGGAATGCGATTTGGCTCCAATGCGGAAAAAGTGTTTCGTCATTCACCGGTTCCGGTTTTAAATGTCAGAAACCGGGCACGATTCGGCCACAAACCCATCATGGCAGATCAGCATTCGACGGATCAAGCCTTGGCACAAATACGACGAATCGTCGCTGCCATCGATTTTTCCGCGTATTCATATAGCGTTATGGAATATGCAGCGGAGCTGGCTGCGAGCAATTCGGCGGTACTCGTCGTAGTCAATGTCATTAATTTCAGCAATCGGCAATTGGCGGAGTCGGTTGAAAAGGCAGTTAACGAGCAATGCCCCGACATCTTTTCATGGGAAAAATTTCTGTATGGCGAAATGGAAAAGCGGGACCTGAATCTTGGCGAAATGATAAATAAGGCGGTGCCAAAGGACGTTCCGGCCAGAGCAGTTGTCAGAAAAGGTATTCCCTTCGAAGAGATTCTGAGGGTCGTCGACGACGAACAGGCGGACCTGCTGGTTATGAACTCAAAGGGCAGAACCAATCTGTCGGAGTACCTGTTCGGCACAACCGCAGAGAAGCTTTTCAGGCACTCCCCGGCTCCGGTGCTGAGTTTAAATCTAAAAATACGGCATTAATCGGGGCGGAGAGGTTCAGCCGCGATTGGTGTATGATCTTGTTTTCGGTTGACAAAACCGGCCAGATTCAATATTGATTTGCTAAATGGCCGCTTGAAGCTGCCGCTTTTTCCTTTCCACAAGAAAGGAAACGTTTCAAAATAATCGAAAAATAATAAATGCCATGAAGGCTTTTTGGGTATCGGCAAAAAGGCCTCATGGCATTTTTGTTTTTGATGGAAACGACGTTGAAAAGGAGCGGTATAATGAAGCGAAAAAATACGATGGTGGGTGCGGTCTTTTTATTCAGCCTCGTCCTGGCATGGGGCGTACTGGCAACGGCGGCCTTTGCTGAAGGGACCGGGGATGTGGGAGAAATACTCTCGGGCCTGCGGCTTACGGGAGGCATCAGCGGGGGATATTTTTATGTGTCAAATCCGGGGGAGGACACCTCCGGCAGCGAATTTCTTCTCTCCAATCTGCTGGTGGAGATTTCAAGCAAAGACGAGGTTCTTCCCATCGGGTTTACGGCCGCCTACGGGGAAACGTCGACCCCGTCCGTCCTCGACGCCCCCGAGAACAACAAGCGCCTGGGGATTGAATATGCCGGCATTGTTTTGAAGCCGACTTCCGCTCTCACCGTGGATATGGGGCTGCTGGGTCCGAATTCCGGCTTTGAAAACACCTATACCTTCGAGAATGAAAATATCCTGCTGGGGGCGGTGGCCTCCCAGCAACCCTATAACGCTTACGGGGCGAAATTCGGGTACGAGGCCGGCGGGCTGACCTTCTGGGGAGGGTATTACAAGGACCGGCTGGACGAAGAGGAATACGATTCCCCGGCGGATGCATGGGAACTCGGCGTCGGAGGCGATGTCTACGGAAACGAGGTCAGCCTCTATCACTATCACGTGGGCGGCTTCCGGTACCTGACGGGGGTGGTGGTGGAGCGCACTATCGAGGGCATGGATGTCGGTGTCAATGTGGATTACTGGACTTGGGCCAGTGACATGAAGGACCTCCACGGCAGTGATTCGGCCCTGGGCGGCGCCTTTTACATCAACCAGCATTTCGGCGATTTTTCCATTCCGCTTCGGATCGAATACATCCGGCAGAACGGGAGCGGAATTTACATTGAGAACCCGGATACCGACGGCATTTTCTCAGTCGTGATTACGCCGACCTATCATTTCAGCGAAAACGCCTACGGCCGGGCAGAAGTGAGCTATGTGGCGGCCGACGACGGGTTTGCGGATGAAAGCGGCGCCTTCAGAGACACCCATACGGGACTGGCGGTGGAGTTCGGGATTATATTTTAAAAAGCAGTGGACAAGAAAACAAATAGGTTGATATCTAAACATTTTGACAAAGGAGTATTACGATGCATATGGCAGATGCTTTGATTTCTCCGGCCGTCGGCGGCACCATGTGGGCGGTGTCGGCAGGCCTCGTTGCATACAGTTCGAAAAAGGTCAAGGAAACCGCGGACGATCGGAAAGTGCCGCTCATGGGAGTGCTGGGCGCGTTTATCTTCGCGGCCCAGATGATCAATTTCACCATTCCGGGCACCGGCTCCAGCGGGCATCTGGCGGGCGGTCTGATCCTGGCGATTCTTCTGGGGCCCTATGCGGCGTTTCTTGTGATCACCTCGGTACTGATCGTCCAGGCTTTCTTTTTCGGGGACGGGGGGCTTCTGGCCCTGGGCTGCAACATTTTGAACATGGGATTTTTTTCCTGCATGGTCGCCTATCCCCTGATCTACCGGAAGATTGCGGGGGACAGCCCGACCCGGGGCAAAATCGTCACCGGATCCCTTGTGGCCGCAATCGTGGCGCTCCAGTTGGGGGCCTTCGGCGTGGTGCTGGAAACGCTGGCATCCGGTATATCTGAGCTTCCCTTCGGGACCTTCGTGCTGCTGATGCAGCCCATTCACCTGGCCATCGGTATCGTGGAGGGGCTCGTGACCGCCGCCGTGGTGATGTTTGTCTGGAAGGCCCGGCCCGAGATCATCCAGGCGGCTCACCGTGCCAGGCCCATGGGGCAGGTCCGCATCGCCAAGGTCGTCGTGGGGCTTCTGGTGGCCGCCATTGTGGTGGGCGGGGGGGTGAGCTGGTTCGCCTCCGCCAATCCGGACGGCCTGGAGTGGGCCACGTTCAAGACGGCCGGGGTGGAGGAACTCGAAAACGACCAGGGGATCCACAAGGCCCTTTCCGAACTTCAGAAAGAAACTGCCGTTCTGCCCGACTATTCGTTCAAGACGGAGG
>JBECKW010000368.1:0-7435 GCA_040235505.1 Desulfobacterales bacterium | reverse complement strand
CTTCAAAGGGGAGGACTGCAATGGTTTTTGGAGTTTCTTTAACATCAGTTGCCGGGGCCTCATGTTCTATTACAGAGGACGCCATCTCAGTTTGCACAAGGGTTTTGGCCGGATAAAACTTCAAAATACAAATGTAGCCAACTGCTATGACCAGTAGCCCGACCAAAACGTAATTGAGTTTTTGTCCCGTGACATGGGTGATGCTGTCGGCCAACGGGACCTGTTTTGTCGGTTTAACACCTTCAGGGGTGACTTCGTAAGCCCAGGCAAGGATAATGGCGATAATAAATCCGATTATGAGCAGGACCGTCACAAGGGTAAGTGCCCATCCGGGCAGATTTAGGGCGGGAAAGGTTATGGAAGCGACTTGTAGGATCAGCCAAGCTGCGATCAGATACGCCGCCCCGACCTTGAAAACGTTTCGTCGTTTGAGTTCACCCCAGAAGGACATTCAGACCTCCATGGCGCTATTTTGTAAATGATATACGCCACTCAGAGACGGTGGCGAAATATTGATCTTTTTATGGGTGGTTGGACCTGAAAAATCAGTTGCTTACTGGGATCACAATAGGTCAAGTGGGGTTAAGGGTCAAGAATTTTATAGATGATCACATTTGCATGGGGGGAGATACAAACAACGTTTGATTATCTCACGAAAATAGGGGGTGCCAAAACGTGTACTATCTTGCCAAAAAGTCAACGCGCTATAATTACGATAAGTCGCGATAGTTTTTGGCAAGTCCAAGGCGGTCAATCACACACAAAATCATCATCCGTCGGCAGGGTTCAGGCCAGCCGATTACATGTCGAAAATCTAAGATCACCTGAAATTATGTATTTGGTTGTCCCAACTTCAGGAACAAAATTTTGGCATCTCTCAAACATAAAATCCCCGTAAGTCAGATTATTTTCATTCGGTCCTCTATTCCGGGTTGGTGACAGAATTGTGATCCTCCACAAGCTCCAAAGTGATACCATCCGGGTCCTTGAAATAAATAAACTTCCACCCCACAAAAGGTCCGTCGGTGGGGATGTTCATGACCGATGTGAAATAAACGCCTTTAGCTTTCATCTCTCTTACTTTGGCTTCAATGTCCGATACGTGGAAAGCAACATGTATGGAGCCTATATTGGTTGTGGGCAAAGCATACTGCAACGATGACGCCGGCGAAAGGTATTCTATCAGTGCCAGGCGGTGGTTTTTATTCACCTCGAACATTGCCAGCTTCATGGCGACACCGGGAATCCCGGTCTTTTCATCTACTTCCGGCCCACTTAATACCGGGCTCTGAGGCACAAGCAACTTCAAGCCCACCACATCACGGTAGAATTCCACTGATCGATCCAAATTCGATACCGTGAGGCCCGCATGATGGAGGCCCAAATAGTCATTGTATCCTGTCGTCGCCGTCATATCTAAATTTTCTGCAAAGAGAATGGAGACAGAAAAAATGCATACTAACGTGGTACTCAGTGCAATTATAAGATGATTCTTCATAGGAACGTTTCCCCTTGTGGCTTAGATTAAGTGGGTAATAAATCTGGGTATCATTACCACTGAAATGCTATCCCTCAAAATGCTTGAATTTATGTTAAGATACATGTTGATATCTCTAAAGAGTCAGATTTGTCAATTGATGAAAAAGCAACCTCATTGCTTTTGAAGGGAAATGACTATGAGAGTAGTTCTTATTGGCGCAACGGGCAATGCTGGATCTCGTATCTTAAACGAGTTGGTTAATCGTGGCCATCAAGTCACGGCAATCGCAAGACATCCTGAAAAAGTTGCTAAATTGAATGGTGTGACTACCGTAAAGGGGAATTTGGATAATTGCGCTCCCTTAGTGGATCTAATGGCCGGACACGATGCGGTCATCAGTTCGGTAAAATTTAAATCATACGATACAAAGGAGTTGGTTGACACAGTGCGCAAAACTGGAGTCAAGCGCTACCTTGTGGTCGGTGGTGCTGGCACTCTGTTTGTCGCTCCCGGCAAAATGGTGATGGACAGTCCCGATTTTCCCAAAGAGGTCTTGCCTGAAGCTCAGGCTGGCGGTTTTCTACTGGAGCAGTTGAAAGCCACATCCGATCTGGATTGGACGTTTATTTCCCCATCCCTTATATTCCGTCCTGGAGAACGCACCGGAAAATATCGTGTTGGTATGGATGATTTGCTGATGACGGAAAAGGGTCCGTCAACGATTTCAATGGAAGACTACGCGATTGCTATGGTCGACGAACTGGAGAAGCCTCAGCATATCAGGCAGAGATTTACCGTCGGATATTGAAATTGGTGAGTACAAGCGCCTCAATTACATTAGAAACAAGCATCGAAGCCGGATGGTGAATCTCACTCAAATTTTGCTTGAAATCCCGTTTGTTCATCATTTACCGCTGCCGCGGTCCTCTTTAGTATAGGGGTCATAGCCGTATGGGCGGCCGTATCCCAAGATATACCGTGGGTGTTTAGTATATACCTTATAAATTTGTCTAACTCCTTTTTCGGCGTAATGTTCAATCTCGGCCTGCCACTCCATCTGCTCGGGATCTACATATATAGCGCCTGTGGGGCAGAGCTGATCGCACATCTGACACAACATACAGGGTTTGCCGATAACACGGGGCTCCACTGTCATATCTATGCCGTATACAGGGCAAAAATCCATACACCTCTGGCACTTGGGGTACAGACATTTGTCCTGCTCGTAAACCAGTTTAAAATGGACGCGCTTCATATACTGTTCAGGGGTGTCATTTTCAGATCCCACCAACTCGGAAGGTTCGTTGCCGCGCTTCCGCTGCACAGGTTCCGGAGGTATCAGACTCTTGTCTCCTGCATAGATCTTTTCGCTGAGTTCCGCCATTCCCTTACCGAAGGCCTCGGCATCGGCCAGGTCCGCCTTATCAGGATGTCCATCTGCCTTTGAAGGAGTAGGGTCGCCTAATGGTCCGTAGACGGAGCCATGCCAACTCTTATATCCGATAGGGATCAGGCCATGTTCCTTCAACTTTGGAACACATACCGGAAAATTATTGCCGCCGGAGTCGCTGGTTGAAAACAGGAACACATGTTTTCCGCCTACATACCTAAGATCATCAAGAAAATTGATGATATTCGTCTTTAGCATCGGACCCATAAGTGGGTAGCCAAAGGCAATCAGGTCATAACCAGCCAGCTTATGGGGATCAGCCTCCTTTATGGAAAATATATCGCAATTGCCTGATGCCTGTTCCAGGCCTTTCCGTATAGCCTTGGCGACCTTTTCCGTATTCCCCGTCATTGAAAAATAGATTACCACACATTTGAAGCTACCTGATCCTTTAGCGGCCGCTTGAGAAATCTCGGCCGCCTTTGCAATACCCTGCGTATCGAAAAGTCCGGCAAGCTTTTTATAAAACGGCGTAAAGGTTGAGGTAATACCAGCGGCGATCAAAAACTGCCGTCTTCCAATCGGTTTTTTAGTCAGACTCATACTTCCTCCTTTTTCCGAAGCCTTCAGATTTGCGAAGCCGCAGCAAAGGCGCTTCGGCTGCATTTCTGCACATTTCCCACAACATCGCAGTCGCCGATGATGAAGAGGCGGTCTGCCGTACCGGAGAACTTCAGGGTCTCATCCTGTTTCGGCTTGAAGCCGGCGTAGATTACCACGCTGTCGGCATCGAGGGACTTCTCGCTTCCCTTTGCATCGGTGTAGGTCACCTTTTTCCCGGAAATGTGGATGGGAATCACCTCCGTGATATAACTGAAGTTCTCCAAGTCCTCGTAAGATTCTCTCGGAATTCCCTGATGGGGGCCTTCCATTTCCATCAATCTTTTGCCGCTTGCCAGAATGGTTACCTGGTGGCCGTTTTCGGCAAGATGCATCCCGGTCTGGACGGCGACGAGGCCGCCCCCGGCAAAGACGACCTTTTTGCCCAGTTCCTTTTCTTTCCCATACACATCGACGACGGTGTATACATTGCCGCCGTTCGCACCAGGGATCTTCGGAACAGCAGGCTCCGATCCGATGGCCACCAGGACTGCGTCATATCCTTTTGCCCTGATCATTTCGGGGGTGGCCGCCGTATTCAGGTGCACCCCGATCCCCGCTTTTTCCACCTGACGGATCAGGTAATCCTTGTAGTCCCTGAGGGGCCACTGGAAGGAGGCATAGTCCGTATGCCGCAGCAGGCCCCCCAGCGCCGGCCCCTTCTCGTACAGGGTCACTTGGTGTCCCCGTTCGGCCGCCACGATGGCCGCCTTCATGCCTGCCGGCCCGCCGCCGATGACGGCAACCTTGCCCGGCTGGCCCGGCACGTCGATCATCCGGCCGATTTTATGGGCCAGCCCCAGCTTCGGGTTCACGGAACAGACATCCAGATTGGGGGCGTGGGCATTGCCGTGGCATTTGTTGCAACGGATGCAGGGCACCACGTCCTCGCCCCTCCCTGTGTATGCCTTGTCGCCGTATTCCGGATCGCAGATAAAGGCCCTGGCCATGGCGATCATGTCGGTTTTCCCGCCTTCGATGAACGCCTCGTTCAAGTCCAGGTTCTGGAATCCGCCCACCGGCGCAGTGACGATCTTCGCACCGCTCTTCTTTACGGCTTCGGAATACTGGAGGGTAAGGGGGGTTTCCTTCTTCGAATTATAGCCCATGGGATGGGAAGAGGTGCCGTCCCATCCCCGGAACTGAAGAATATCCACCGATCCCTCCCACAGCTTCGAGAACTTAACCACGTCATCCAGAGTGTAGCCGCCGGGCTCCTCCTCGCCGCTGATCTGGGCTTCTATCAGAAAATCCTTTCCGCATGCCTTCTTGATGGCCTGGCACAGCTCGATGGTCAGGCGCGCCCGGTTTTCGATGCTTCCGCCATACTGGTCCGTTCTTTTGTTCATGGCAGGCGACATGGAATTGGCGAAGATGGAGGAGCGGTATGACATGTAAATGTTCGCCATGTCATACCCGAGGTCCTGATAGCGTTTGGCAAGCATTGCAAAGCCGTCGATCATTTTCTTTATCATATCGACGGGCATTTCCTTTCCCTCGCTGATGCGATATCGTTCCATGGGCGCGTTGCGGTCGGGGGTGATGTCGCTGATGTTGTATCCCGACGGTTCCCGGCCCTGGGTGAGGGCGATGTTGGCCTTGGCGCCATAAAAATGAATGGCGTCTGCGATTTGCGCGATGTAGTTCTGAACCCCCGAGTCATCGAGGTCGAATTTGCTGATCCCGACGGTAACCACCGCGGCGCCGTTTTTGGCCATGTTTGAAAAATGGGAGATCATCGGGTCCGCGGGGAAGGCCTCCGGCCCTTGGAGATAATGGGGCAGGGCCTTGGTGTAGAGCATTCTGTTTCTCAGTATTACGTTGCCGATTTTGATGGGGGATAAGAGGTTTTTGTACCGGCTGCTGTATTTTCCGCCGTCCGGTTCTTCGGATGCCCTTACAGGGGCAGGTCTAAATATTGGATCAAAGAGCTCCGCGAGTTTTCTGCCTGCCAGTGCTGCCGTGGACGACGCGCCGGCGGCAACGAGGAACTGACGTCTTCCTATAAGAGATAGAATACGATTCATAAAGCCCTCCTTGCCTGTATGCAGTTGTTTTTTAGAATTTAAAAATCTTTTCTGTATTCAGGTGGTAGAGTTTCTCCTTCATGGTGCTTTTTTATGAATTGCGGACGCCACAACAGAAATTGTGGCGAAATTTCAACTATTTTCGGCAGGATGGACTTGGGAATTCAGTTTTTGATTAAATTAATATAGGTTAAGCCGGGTTCGGGGTCAAGAATTTTATGGATGTGCAAAGCTGCAGGGTAAAAAGCAACTACCTCCTGGCTATCTCAAGATTTCAGGGGTTGCCAAACGTACATGTTACTTGTCAGAACACTGATGCACAATAATTATAATAGGGTATTGAATATACACTTTCCCTTGATAGGCAGGCTGTATATGCGGCCCATGGTGCCTAAATAATAATTTGGGTCTATTCCTCAGTCTTTCCGCTGTCGAAGGTGTCACCGGATGCGCGATGCGGTCCTGTCATCCCTATCCACCCCCCAAAGACTTCGCTGCCGAAATGCCGCACATATATCCGCTTACAGCCGCCCATCCCATGCCGCCGTCCATTGCCGCGGCATTGTCTCCGGCGGCGAATAAATTTGAGATCGGCTGCTTGTTGTCGGCATCCAGAAGTTCCATATGCTCATTGATGACGATTCCGTTATGGGTTGTATTGGTAAAATTCTGAAGCCAAAACGCATAGAAGGGCGGCTTCCGGATAGGCCTGAGATACTCCGGACTTTTATACATCTCCAGATCCCGTCCTTTTTCGCAATACTCGTTGTAGCGGTTCATGGTTGAGACGAAGGTCTCGGGGTCAACGTGCATCTTCTTCGCCAACGCTTCGAACGTATCGGCCATCTTTGTATGGTTTCCGGGCACCCCTGATTCGTCGAGCGATACTTCATAGGCGATGTCTTTTCTCAGCCCGTTGTCCTTGAAAGGCGCTGTTTGATCGGCTGCATTGTTTTCAATGTAGCGCTTGTTGAATATGTCGACCAGATCGTCGTCTATAACGGCATAGCACTCGCCCTTCGGTTGTTTGATGAGCGGCAGATAAGCGATATTCATGATATCGCTCTCGCTGAAAAAACGCTCGCCGTTCAGGTTGACATATACGGTCTCGGGGTAGACGCATATTTTAAAAATCGTGAAGGAGTAGGGGTGATGCACCGGTCCCAGGAACTCCAGATTCATCCCCGGGTAGTCCATGAGCGCGCCGGCCTTCTCCGCCATTTCCAGAGAATCCCCCTGGGCCGTCGGGCAGTTGAAATTATGCAGGCTGTTGTTGTTATCGAACAGTTCCGGCCACCGCTTCTTCAGTTTGTCCATATTGCCGCCGATGCCGCCGGCGGCCAGCACACACGCCTTGAAGTTGACCTGCAGCCTGCCGCCTTTCGGGACTTCCGCTAAGAGTCCCGTCACTTTCCCCCCGGCCTCCTTGGTGAACTCCCGCGCGCGTGCCTCGGTCACGACCCGGATACCCTTCTTTTTGCATTGCTCGAGCATTCGCGTGACCAGATATGATCCGCTGCGGCCCGGGCCGATGGAGGGGTCCCGGGATTTTTTGTTGATAAAGTATCCTTTATCGCCGATGCCGCCGCGCATCATCATCATGCCCCCCGGCATGCCCCCGGGGCCCGCGGCCTGCTGGCCGGCTTCCGGTTTGACGTAGGGCGCCGGTCTGGTAAAAAAATCACTGACATCGCACAGCGCATCGAACCAGTCGAACATCGGGCCCTGGGAATCCACGTAATATCGGATCAGCTTGTAGTTGACATTCCATTTATACCGCCGCATCAATTGCCTGAACATATCGTCGGTACTGTCGGGATATCCGGCTTCCCTGTGCCACTTCGTGTTGGCGCATGAAAACCCTGCGAACCAGGCAGA
>JBECKW010000285.1:0-12701 GCA_040235505.1 Desulfobacterales bacterium | reverse complement strand
CCCATACCGATGATGGCCGGGTGCTCTTTGCCATCCCATGGCACGACCGGGTCGTTGTGGGCACCACCGACACGCCGGTGGAAACCGTTTCCCTGGAGCCCGTCCCCATGGCGTCGGAAATCGAGTTTCTCCTGAAACACGCGGCAAGGTATCTTTCCAAAGATCCGGGGCCCGAAGACGTGCTGAGCACCTTTGCCGGGCTGCGACCCCTGGTGAGCGACCACGAGCAACTGGAAACCGCCACCATTTCCCGTGAGCACACCATCACCATATCCCGAACCGGCCTCATCACCATTGCAGGCGGCAAGTGGACCACCTATCGCAAGATGGCTGAAGAAACCGTCGAACAGGCCATTGAAATCGCGGGATTCAAATATCGTCCATCGGTTAGTGAAACCCTGCAGATACACGGCTACCACAATCACTCCGAAAGCTTTGGGGATCTGGCCGTGTATGGCTCGGACGCCATTGAAATAGACGCCATGGCAAAAAAGAAAGCCCCCCTCGGGAAGGTGCTCGGAGACGGGATCACCCTTCGGGCCGAAGTCCTCTGGGCGGTTCAAAATGAAATGGCCCGCACGGTGGAAGATTTCCTGGCCCGCCGGCGCCGGACCCTGTTCCTGGATGCCCGCACGGCCATGGGCATGGCGCCTGACGTGGCGGCCCTGATGGGCCCGGAGCTTAAGAAAGGACGGCGCTGGCAGAAGTCCCAGATCGAATCGTTTCGTAAGACAGCTCACCACTACCTGGTGAACTCGCCCGGTATCGATTGACAGCGTAGCGCATCCGTGCAACCTCAATGAAAAGAGCTGGCGGGGTCCGGGAATAGAGGCAACCGTTTTCCAGGTCTGGTTTATACCAGTGGATCATCAACATCCCGGTATTCCCTGCAGGGTGTGAGCTTGAGAGTCTGCCGAAGGTAACGCCGCAATTTTTCCTGGGCTTTCCCGAAAACGGTATCGGGCGGGTAATCGCCTTGTTCGTTCGCTGTTCCGGCCGGCCGCCCGGTGAGAATCTCGATGCCCTCTGTGATGGTGCTCACCGCATAGACATGAAATCGTCCCTGCTCGACGGCCTGGACGACCTCCCAGCTGAGCATCAGGTTCTTCACATTGGCCTCGGGGATCATAACCCCCTGGCGGCCGGTCAGGCCTTTTGTTTTACAAACCTCGAAAAAGCCTTCGATTTTCTCGTTGACCCCTCCAATGGCCTGGACCTGTCCCTTTTGATTCACGGAACCGGTGACAGCAATCCCCTGTTGAATCGGCATATCGGACAGACTTGAGAGAATGGCGTACAATTCGGTGGAAGACGCACTGTCGCCGTCAACACCCCCATAGCTCTGTTCAAAGGTGATGCTGATCGAGAGGCTCAAGGGATATTTCTGGGCAAAAATGCGCCCCAGGCAGCCGGAAAGAATCATGACACCTTTATCATAGGTGCCGCCGCTCATGCCGGCTTCCCGCTCGATATTGACAATGCCATGCCGCCCCATAAACGTTTCGGCGGTAATCCGGGAGGGCCGGCCAAAAGAGATCTCGCCGATCTGATAGACCGCCAGGGCATTCACCTGCCCGGCCACATCGTTTGTCACATCGATGAGAACGGTATCGTCGGCATAATTGGCATGAATTTTTTCTTCATACAGATTGTAGCGGAACCGGTATTCATTCATGGCCTTGATAACGTGGGACCGGGCCACCAGATCCGCCCCGGCCTGACGGGCCCAATAATCGGATTCTATGATGACACCGACAATGGGTCCGAAGCGAAGGGAAAGCTTGACCTGACTGGAAACGGTTTTCTGGCCGTACTCGACAATGGCCGCCACGGCCTCCGGCGTAAATGCCAGCAGCGTGTTTTCCTTGCACACCCGGGCGACAAACCGTGCGTAGAGCTGGGCGGCTTCCCGTGAATACGGGGTCTCGTAGTCAAAATCAGCCCGCACCCTGAATATTTTGTTGAACTTGGGGTCCTGATTCTGCAGGATTTCAAAGGTCTGATAGTTGCCCAGCAGAATAATTTTGACGTCCAGGGCAATCGGCTCCGGTCTCAGGTTGCCGGCAAACATGCCCGAACCCTGGGGCGGCGCCTGAATGTGAAGCTGCTTGTTCAGAAGCGCGCGCTTGAGGGTCTCCCACGCGAAACTGTCCATCAGAATCGATTCGACCTCGAGGATCAAATAACCGCCGTTGGCTTGCAGCAGGGACCCGGCCTGAACCATGGTAAAGTCGGAGGTGGTGGCGCCCATGTAACTTTTCGTGTCGATGTGACCGAACAGGTTCTGATAGGATGGATTGGGTTCAAACACCACCGGCGCTCCCGGTGTACCGTTACGATCAACGAGCACATTGACTTTGTATTTATCGAAAACTGAAGAAACGGCCGAAAAGGGTTGTTCCGGCCCGGCCTCGGATGGATCGTCAGGCCGAATGAAGTTCTGGACTTCTTCGACAATATGGTCCTGAACCGTATCCAGATAGGATTGGATTTGATCGCAACCGTCATACTCCCCTCGAAGGACATCCATGCGTTCGAGGACAATCTGCCGGGCCGTATCCTCTACGAGCTGCGTGGCGGCTTTCCGCAGCGATTCCTTGATGGTCGCAATTTCCTGGAACCCCTTTTTCATCTCTTCAGTTACCTGCCGAATGGCATCATTAATAGCCTCGTGCTGTTCCTCGGACAATGCCTGAAACTGCTCCTGGGTCATGGGTTTGCCGTCCACCGTCGGAACGACCTGAAGACCCTCGCCACTCTTGGCAACTTGAAGGTTCTTCTCCCTGGCGAGCTGTTCCAGCCCCCGGGTGATGGCCGCCTCTTTTTCCTGAAAAGGGGATTGCACCTCCTCCGCTTTTTTCTTGAATGACTCGGTTTCGTAGGCTTTGCCCAATTCAATCTGAAGGGCTCTGACGAGCCGGTCCATGGACCTGGCGAATTGTGATGCCCGGCCGGTGGGCACACAAACAGCCCTGGGCCGGAACTCATCGTCAAAATTATTGACCAGACACCAGTCGTTCGGGGCCGGTTGCTGTTTTGCGTGCAGGGTGACAATGTCCTGCACAATGGTACGTTTTCCAGATCCATCCTGGCCGGTAACGAAAATATTGTAACCGGCCTGGTTCATATTCAACCCCAGTTGAACGGACCGCATCGCCCGTTCCTGGTCGATGACCTTGTCCAATGGCTCGATTTCGGAGGTGCTTTGAAATTGAAACTGGGCGGGATCACAGATGCGGCGCAATTGGGTTGAACTCAGTTCCAGGGGATTTGGCATGGGGTGTGCTCCTATGACCTGTTGGTTATCTGAATTGTTGCGGGGATCGCCCCGATTGAGAGCGGGGCGGCGATCTCACAGGTTAATCTGAAGCCGAGCATATCGCTTAAAATGTCGACCAGCAGCGGAAGAAATGGGGCAAGAAAAGACGAGTAAACATCGTGGAGCAGATGAGCAACTGAAATGACGATGGCGTCAACGGTCTGAAATCGGTATTTTTCCTTCATGAACAGAATGGGTATATGCCAACGTCTTTTCAGTCAAGAAGATCTTTAGGTTTGGATATTTCGAGGATTGAAACTTCCGGCCGACACAGAGATTGGCCTGATAAGCGCAGACTTCGAAATGGGACGTTTTGAAACTGGCTCCCTTGTGTTATCATTTCGTGGGCGTTAGATTGCTTTTATCGGTCATCCATTTTAAAGGAATTTATATGAACTTGATGTCGAAAAAATCATTTGCCGCATTAGACTATGAAAAGTGTGATCCTAAAACTTGCGACCCTGAAAGCGGCCTCTGCCCGGCCGTGCCGGCGTGTGACCACAAAGTGTTCAAGCAACTGGACGGTCCTTTCGAATCTCCGATTGTTTTTCAGGACATGTGCATGGGATGCTGGGACTGTATCGAGGCCTGCCCGCTGGATGCCGTTGGGATGAAACACATGGGATCATGAGATTATTTAAAAAGGGGCCAATGGCTGAGAATGCTGCGGCGACGGGCCGCAGGCGGGAAGCGTCCAAATGGATCGTGCTGGCTTCCGTCATGCTGGGCGTGATCATGGGACCCATCGACGGGAGCATCGTCAATGTGGTGCTGCCCACCATTGCAGTGCACTTCAGGGTGGATTACGCCCTGGCCCAGTGGGTGCCGACCATTTATCTCCTGTCGGTCTGCTCCTTCATTCTCTTCTACGGCCGCCTGGGGGATATCTTCGGATACAAGGTGGTCTTCCTGACCGGGCTGACGAGTTTTATCATCGCGTCGGTTCTCTGCGGCCTGTCGCAGAATATATGGATGCTCATCGTGTTCCGGGCGCTGCAGGGCCTGATGGTGGCCATGCAGACCGCGCTGGGGCTGGCCATCGTCACCGCGACCTTTCCGGCCCGGGAGCGCGGCAAGGCCATCGGCATTTACGGGACTTCCATCGCGGTGGGCCTCATGATCGGCCCGGTACTCGGCGGGGTCATCGCCCAGTACCTGGGATGGCGGTATGTCTTCTTCATCAATCTGCCC
Source organism: Desulfobacterales bacterium (assembly GCA_040235505.1). Classification (GTDB taxonomy): domain Bacteria; phylum Desulfobacterota; class Desulfobacteria; order Desulfobacterales; family JAFDDL01; genus JBECKW01. The sequence goes on along the minus strand of JBECKW010000285.1, from coordinate 8,191 downwards.
ATCGGTGTGGCGGCCCTGACCCTCGGGCTGCATGTGATTCCCCGGGGAAACCGGAGGCCGGGGCAGAAGATCGATCTTCCGGGTGCCATCCTGGCCTTCATATTTCTGCTGGCCATCCTCCTGTACACCAACCGGGCCGAAACCTGGGGATGGGTGTCCCCTTCCGGTCTCGGGCTGCTGGCCTGCTTCCTGGTGTTCGGCTCGCTTTTTTTCCGGGTGGAGTTGCGATCGACGCATCCCATGCTCAACCTGTCCATGTTCAAAATCCGGCGCTTTACCTACACCTGCGTCAGCATGCTGCTAAATTTCATGGGCATGTACAGCATCGTGTTTCTGGCGCCCTGGTACCTGGCCGACGCCCTGCATTACCCGGTGCTGAAAGTGGGCATGGTGATGATGGCGTTTGCCATCCTGACCTTTTTCATGGGACCCCTCAGCGGCAGTTTGTCGGACCGGATCGGGTGCCGGGGCCTGGGATTCGCCGGCATGGCCCTCCATGCGGTGGGCCTGATGGCCCTGAGCCGCCTGGATGCCGGGGCCCACAGCCTGGACGTGGTGTGGCGCCTGGCCATATGCGGGATGGGCGCCGGCATCTACCAGAGCCCCATGAACAGCGCAGCCATGGGAAGCGCGCCGCCCCAGTATCGGGGCGTTGCCTCGAGCATACTGGCCATGATGCGAAATACCGGCATGGCCTTCGGCATTTCCATGGCCGGAGCCATCGTCTACAACCTGGCCCCCTTCACGGCACGGGGTCAATCCGGCCAGTTCACCGGCCCCGAATTGACACAGTTCCTCCACGGGCTGCACTGGGCCTTTCTGGCGGCCTCGGGGCTCTCCCTGGCTTCGGCGGTGACGGCGCTGCTCGCCAGGCCCGAGGCGCAAGCCGCGCGTCCGGCCGCTGCGCCGGACCACGGCGGCGCAGCGTAATCGATACAGCCGTTTTCATGGACCGCAGCCACATCCCCTTCATCGGGCTCGTGCTGGAAGTCCCCTGTCCTGTGTTTTGCCTGTCAAAAACGGAATTCGAAAAAGCGGGCTTGACCTCCTTTTTTTCTTTCTGTTAAGTTGCGCGCCAAAGAACCTAAAAAGGAGGCAGTTTATGATTACCAACGAGACCATGAAATCAATCCTTGCCCGTCGCAGCTTCAAGGCATTCAAAAGCGATCCCATCGGTGACGACATCCTGGAAACGATCATCGAGGCGGCAAAATATGCACCGACCGGCATGAACAGACAGGCATGGCATTTCACCGTTGTCAAAAGCGAAGAAGGCAAAGTCATGTTCAAGACAGCGATAGAAAAGATGCTGGAAAAGAGAGGCCCCATGCCCGCGCCGCCGCCGATGGGACCCGGCGTCATCGTGAAGCCCGATGCGGAATTCAGGGGCGCCCCGGTCATGATCATTGTTTCCGGGGATTCCAAGATCGACATCACCCGGGCAGACTGCGATCTGGCCACGGAGAACATGTACATCGCGGCGGCATCCTTCGGCGTCATGTCCGGCTGGTCGCACATGACCACAAAGGATCTTCTCAGCGATCCTGAAGTAAAAAAACAGTTCAAAATCCCGGAAGGCTATAATGTCTACTCCGCCTCATTCTTCGGTTATCCCCTGGGAGAAGCCAAGGACCGGGGGCCCCGGAAAGAAGGGACTGTCACGACAATATAGGCGGACAGGCGATCGGTGCGGACGGGACGGGTTATTATTAAACCGCCAGGCAGTAAAACAGGGTTCAAGGGATAAAAGAAGAATGCACCTTTTTTAAGGCAAAAACGGATAGCTGTTTAAATCAGGCCGGTTTTTTATATTCAGAACCATTTGCCGCATTAGACTATGAAAGTGGATTCGAACCTGTTCTTTATTATACCGTGGACGCAATGCCGAAAGCGGTTCGGATAGCCGTTTGGATACTGCCGACTTTGTAACAGTCGCCGATCATATGGAACCCGTCCGCACTGTTGAACAGCCTTAAAGCCTCGTCGGTTTTAGGGGCCATGCCGGCGGCAATTACCACACTGTCCGCCAACAATTCCCGTTCGATGCCGTCGCCATCCACGTAAGTCACTTTGCCCCTGTCGATACGGGTACATCGAGCATTGAGGATATAGTTGAAGTTCTCTTCTTTCTCCCAGGCCTCGATGAACATAATTCGATAATGAATCGGCACACATTCGGGAGCAAGCTCGTCCTGCATTTCCAGCAGAGTGACTTTGTGACCCTTCTGGGCCAGATGTATTCCTGTTTCTACTCCGACTTCCCCCCCGCCGATGATGATGATTTCAATTGCCAGAGAATCCTCGTTTCCGTAGACGTCCGGCGCATAGACCACGTTTTCTCCGTCCGCACCCGGGATGGGGGGAACGATGGGTTCGGCGCCCAGCGCCGCGAGGACCAGGTCATAGTTCCCATTTTTCAGGGTCGCGAAATCAGCCTCCGTATGGAGACATACCTCGACATTTGACTTTTCAATTTGACGAATAAGATAGTTTTTGAAGTTTCTCAGGGTCCATTTAAAGGAAGGAACATCGCCGCCGTTGAGCTGCCCGCCCAGGCTTCCGGTCTTTTCATAAAGGGTGACCCGATGCCCCCTGCCGGCGGCTATCAGGGCCGCCTCCATACCGGCCGGCCCGCCGCCCACAATCGCCACCTTTTTCTTTCTGGCGGGGGGTTCGATCATTCTCTCGATCTTGTGCTCCAGGCCCCATACCGGATTGACGGAACAGACACTGAGCCAGTCTCCGGGTCTGGCCTGATGGCATTTGTTGCAACGCAGACATGGCACCACATCCTCGTTTCTTCCCTCGTATGCCTTTCGGCCCCAATCGGGATCGGAGATCCAGCTTCTGGCCGATCCGATCATGTCCGTCTTTCCCGTGGCAACGGCGTCCTCGCATAAATCCAGATCCTGGCATCCGCCCACGAGAACGATCTTCATTTTGGTGCCGCTGTCCTTGATGGCTTCGGTCATATGGACGTGGGGCATCGGTTCGAGGTTGAAGTTGGTGGGCTGGGACGGATCGATGCTTGTCCCGCGGATTTGAAGCATATCGATATAACCGTCCGCCAGATCTGCGAACTCGATGGTTTCTTCGATACTTTTTCCCCCGGGCAGATCTTCCCGGCCTGAAACACTGACTTCAACGAGGAAATCCTGCCCGCATGCCTTTTTAATGCGCTCACAGATCATAAGGGGGAACCGGGCACGGTTTTCCATGCTTCCGCCGAATTTGTCTTTCCTCTTGTTGGTGAGCGGAGAAAGAAATCTTCCCGGGAACATCAGACGGTAGGCCATATGGATGAAACACATATCAAATCCAAGCCCCTTGCCGATAAGGGCCTCATTTGCATATGCGTCGGCGATCTGCTCCAGCATATCTTCAGGTGTTTCTTTCCCGGTGACACGCATACTGCCGTCGCCCATCACAATTTCAGATGGAACACCATCGCTGCAGTCATATCCCCTGACAAGATCGATGGGCGGAAGAATGAGTAAGGAGGCCTTGGCGCCGTAAAAATGGACAGCATCCGCCATCTGTGCAAAATAATGCTGATTGGCCCCGTTATAAATGTTCAAATTGCAGACATGGCTGGTGTCTTCCATGAAAAGAACAGGCTGGTTCCCCTTGCAGACTACAACCGCGGCACCGCTCTTTGCCTTATTGGCATAGTGAGTAATAAAGCCTTCGGTGGGATAGTTCTCGGGCCCCTGGACAAAGTGGGGGCTGCTGGCAGTCGCGATAAGCCTGTTTCTCAGGACAACACCGCCTACTTTCAACGGTGATAAAAGATGCGGATACCGTAATGCCATAATGATTTTTCCTTTCTATTTTTTTTAGTTTAAATTCGCCCGCTTTTCAACTTAAAACAGGTGGATCCGGCTGCTGGAGGTTCAATATTGACCGACAGATACCATCAGCATAAAAAATTGACTGCAGTAAATAAAAGATAGGATCTTGCTTGTTCAGTAAAACTTCGATACATCCAAAAAACACTCGCCTTGCTTGCTTTTAGATTTGACCATTAATATCACGGGAGGGTAACGGCCTATGACTGGTATTAGTGTGGATCTGAGCTTCCAGAGCATCTTCCGAAGAATATCGATACTGTTCATTTATCTTCTCAACGTGGAAGTGGCGCTTGTCAACGTCGCGCTCGGTGAAATCAAAAATGCATTCCCAAACGCCAGTCCCGTCATGATTTCTCTTATTTACACGTATCCCATGCTTATTATGGTATTTATGAATTTCTTTGTCGTACCTTTTTTGGCCAAAAGGTACGACAAGAAACACCTTTCAATATTTGCGATTGCCACTTATGCCATAGGCGGCGTTGGCGGCGCGTTTGCAACCAGGACCGTCTACCATATCCTGGCGATGCGGTCTTTGATTGGAATCGGGGCAGGCATCGCAGCACCATTATGCGGCGCCATTATCAACGAGCTGTATGACAGACTGGAAAAAACCAATATGCTCGGCTGGGCAAATTCCGCCAGCAGTCTGATCGGAATGGTATTGACAATGATCGCCGGCGTCCTCTGCGCCATTAAATGGGAATATACATTCTTTGTATATGGATTCTTTTTCGTTGTCCTTTTGATGGTTTCTTTCTCACTGCCGTCACTTCCCGCCCCCGTTGCCTACGAAAATGGCTCTGCGGTAAGGACGAAGCCAAAGCTTACATACACACCGATGCAGAAGGTCAAATTATTCTTTGTGTGTTTGTATGGGTTGATATCTGTCACGTTCATAATGACCCTGATGATAAAATTTTCCATCTTTGTGACCGATGAAAACATAGGAAATCCGGTGGTTGTCGCCACCGGCATGGTGTTTTTACAGGCCGGAACCGTAGCATCGTCCTCCGTATTCGGTTTCGTCGATAAATTGTTTGGAAAAACGACGATAATGCTGCCTCCCCTCCTGTCGACCCTGGGTGCCTTCATTCTATTTAAAGCCACCGGCCCGGATATGACCTATACGGCCATGTTTATTGTGGGGGTGGGCGGCGGGCTGAATTTCCCCTTCCTTCAGACCAAGGCGCTTGCCATAGGCACGAAAGAAAACGGAACGTTTGCGAACTCCATGATTCTCGGGATTGTAAACGGGGGGATATTCCTGGCTGCCTTCGTGGAAATGGCGGTTGGTATCTTTGTTGAACCGACCGCGAGAAATTTAATCGGATTCGTCGGTGTCGCATTCATTGCCGTCTCGATCGCCGCTGCAGTATATGTGGTTACCGCCCCGTTCAAGGGCGTGAATGCAGATCCCGAGGCTGCACCCGCGGGGGTTTAGAAGATGCTTCAACACCTGACGATAACAACGGACAGGCGGATTGCCGGACACTGTCTTCACCCTTTCCCGATAACCGCTGCGGCTTCTTCACCGGCGGTGCGCCCGGAGTAAATGGTGTAGCTCATTGCGGAGCAGTTGACGACATATTGGCCGTTTGTCCAACCGGAGCACATGACACCGGCAGCATACAACCCCGGGATATGCTTCCCCTCCTCATCGACCACACGCTGGTAGTTGTCAATGGCGACGCCGCCGATGGCGGTGTCGATGCAGGCGTCACCGCGAAGGACGTAGTAGGGGGCGGTTTTCACCGGATAGAGAAAGTTCGGGTTTTTTAGAAACTCGGCGTCATATTTCCTTGCACAAAAGCTGTTGTAGTTGTCGATGGTACGCTGCAGGGCATCCTCCTCGCAGGCGATATAATCGGCGATCTCTCCGATGGTGTTGCAGATCCTGGCCCTCCCGCCTGCCGCATCGTGGTCGATATGGTGGCGGATGGATTTGCGCCAGTTTTTTGCGTCAAAGCCATCCTCCTTGTAGGCGCCGGGGAGGTCCATCGGCACATCGATGTAGGCCGGCACCAGGCCGCAAATCTTGTATTCGCCGCCGGCCTCAAGCAACCGCATGAAGTCTTCGTCAAAAATAGTGTAGCAGACCCTGCCGGGCTGGTTGTCGAGGGCGGTGCCTTTCATCCAGCCGTACTCGCTCTCCGTCATCAGGCTCTCGTCGCAGAAACGCTCGCCGTTTCTATTTACGTCCATGCCGTGGCCGCGGCGGACAAGGCAGGTGTGAATTTCGCTGTAACCTGAAAAATGATTGTGGGGGCCCATAAAGTAGGCGCTGGCGCGACCCTTGTCCGCCCCCGCCTCCCGTGCCATATAATACCCGTCGCCTGTATTCCATGGGAATGATGCAGCGATAAGGAAATCATCGTTTCCGTACTGCTCAACTCCGTAGAGTTCGCGTACAAGTTCCCTGTTGCAGCTTATGGAACCGGTGGCAAGGATAACGGCATCCGAATTGACGGTAAGCGCTCCATCCCCTGTCGAAGCCGTCACCCCGACAACCCTGCCGTCCTCGTTTTTGATGAGATGCTCGGCGCGGGCCCTGCAGAGAATTTCAACCCCCATCTCTTTGCATGCCTTCAGCATAATGGACATCAGCAGGGGGCCCTGATGGACGGGCTCCCATTTACCGTCTACAAGCTTTGCGGGAATATGCCTCGAGTTTCGGAACTTGCCGGGATCTGCGGTTTCCGTCACCGCAAGGTCGTAATGCATGCCGATGCTCTCTAGAAATTCGATGCTTTTCCCCGTGCCGAGCAGCCATTTCCTGAGCAGCTTCGCGTCGCAGTTCCAGTTCTGCACGGTAACGTAATCCCTGAACACCTGGTCGACATCATAGTACAACCCCTGGCGTTTCTGGGTGGGACTGTCATAGGCCATAATGCCGGCGGTCATCAGGGCGGTGCCGCCCGTCTTGCCCATTTTTTCGAGAATCAGGACATCCCTTACACCTTTCATCCTGGCGACGATGGCTGCGCTCATGCCGGCGGCGGAGCCTCCGACAATACAAAGGTCAACCTTTCTCTTCTCCATCGGTAGGATTCCCCCTCAATTTTAAGTCCGATTTAAATTGCCATGCGGTAACACCGTGTTTCCAATAATCGACGCGGGATATGGGTCAGCCCGTGGATTTGTGATTTATGGTTTCCGGCCGGCCAATATTCCATTGCCCCCGGGGCCCGGGGAATCGAGTCTTTCGACATCGACAATGCCGCATCGGGCCAGCATTTTCCGAATCTGCCCTTCGGAATAGGTTCGTCCATTCTCCGTGCTGACCAGCATGTTCAGAGCGAACAGCGCCGGAAACATCGGGCCTGCCAGGGTGTCATCGAGCAGCCATTCATGGATAAAGATCCTGGCTCCCGGGTCCAGGGCATTAACCGCTTTGGCCACGATCGCCGCTGTGTCTTCGGGCCCTTCCTCGTGCAGAATAAGGGAAAGCCAGGCGACATCATAGGTGCCGCCCAGATCCGCATGCTCATCCAGGTAGTTGCCGCCCAGGAAACGAATCCTTTCCGAAAGGTGATGGCCGGCGATGGTCTTTTCGGCAAAGGCCCGAGTGGCGGGAAGGTCGAAAACCGTTGCGGTCAAATCCGGATTGTTCAAGCAGAAGTGGATGGCAAAGATACCCGGTCCACCGCCCAGATCGAGCAGACGCGTGCAGCCGCTCAGGTCTAAGGTTTCAGCATACATGGGCGCCATTGCGCCGGATGTGTTGAGCATCCCCATTAAAAAATGTTCCCGTTCGCTTTCGGTATCCGGACTGGCCACACTGGATCGCCCCGGATGGCCGGCCAATACGGATTCGGACAAATTGGTCCAGGATGCCATCAAATGGTGCTGATGCATGAGAATAAAACCGGCATACTCCGGCGAGTCTCTGGAAAGAAACTGCCCGGAAAAATTCGTATTGGCAAACCGATCCTCAGTCTTGACCAGAAGCCCCATGGCCGTCAGCGCATTGAGCAAAGCCGATGTGCCGCGCCCACTGGCCTGAATCGCTGCCGCAATGTCTTGCGAGGATTTTTCACCGTCTCCGATCAGGGTGAAGATATCGAGTTTCACACCGGTATGCAGCGTGCAGGACGTCCAGTAATTATTGGATATCTCAAACAGCTTTCCCTTGTTCCAATCCATTGTCCTCCCCCGGGCCGTAGCCTTACGACGGGTCGTTGACCCTGGCCTCGATGTGACCCTCTTGTCTTCTTGTTGAGGGCGTCCCCTGTTTCCCATTGGATGCGGCACCCATGCTTTCAGTCGTCAATCTTCTCAAAAAACTCTTTTTCAGCGCCGCATTTAGGGCAACACCAATCATCAGGCAAATCCTCAAA
>JBECKW010000220.1:0-16601 GCA_040235505.1 Desulfobacterales bacterium | reverse complement strand
CTATCAGCTATGAGCTATGAGCTATAACAGCGCATCGATAAACTTCACCGGATCGAAATCCTGGAGATCGTCGATCTGCTCTCCCACACCGATATATTTCAACGGAATGCCGAGGGTATGGCAGATGCTCACCACAATGCCGCCCTTGGCGGTACCGTCCAGCTTTGTCAGGGCGATTCCCGTGACGCCGATGGCCTCATGGAAGAGCTTGGCCTGGGAGACGGCGTTCTGACCGGTGGTGGCATCCAGCACCAGAAGGACTTCATGGGGCGCATCGTATTGGACCTTTGAAACTGTCCGCTTGATTTTTTTCAATTCTTCCATCAGGTTCACTTTGGTGTGAAGCCGCCCGGCCGTGTCCACCAGGACCAGGTCCGTCCCCCGGGAAATTGCAGCGGTAACGCCGTCAAATGCCACGGCTGCCGGATCCGCGTTGTCCTTATGCCGGACGATATCCGCCTCCGCCCGCTCCGCCCAGATGGCAAGCTGTTCGATGGCGGCGGCCCGGAAGGTATCTGCAGCGACAATCAGGGCCTTTTTGCCGGAACGGTGGGCTCTTGCGGCAAGCTTTCCGATGGTAGTGGTCTTGCCGACGCCGTTAACGCCCACCACCATGACCACGTTGGGTTTTGGGGGGGGCACCCGGGTAGCAGTTGTCTGCTCCGGAATGAGGGCAAGAATTTCTTCTTTCAAAACCGACTTCAGCGCTTTGGCATCTTCGATTTTAGAGGCTTTCTTATGGATGCGGTCCATAATTTCCATGGTGGTCTGGACCCCCATATCGGCGGTAATCAAGCGCTCCTCGAGGGTTTCCAGGAGATCGTCGTCAAGTTTCCGTCCCCCTGAAAACAGTCGATCGATATCGGTTGTCAGAAACTCCCGGGTTTTACTCAAGCCCGCCTTCAGGCGCTGAAACAGCCCTCCCCCGTTGATTTTTTTAAGGGGTTCGGCTTCGGGCGACTCATCTGCAGGAATGGTTTCATCTGATTCCGGAACCGTTTCCGCTTCATCTATTGCTTCCTCTACTTCCGGCATATCAGCTTCCGACTTCGGCTCCTCTGCATCCACCTCCGCAGTCACTGTCTGCTCGACTTCAACCGATTCCTCTCCGTTGTCTTTCTTCTTTCGCTTGAACCACTTCACGATGTGCTATCTTTCTGTTTTTCTAAATCCGGTATTTATACCACATTGGACGTTGAATATTGGATGTTCGATGTTGGACGTTCGTCTCTTCTACGCTTCCGCCGCGGCGTCTCGCATCCTGTAGAGGTAGTAGAGCCCCAGCAGTACCTTTGCCGTTCGGGAGCTGAATATCTTCGGAAGGCAGAATAGAGCGTTGATCGTCCCGGTATGCTTCTCCATAAATTCCCGGATCACATGAGTGTTTTTCCGGATGAACTCCACGGCGTGGCAGAGAAGAAGCATCTGGAGGTCCTTGTTGGAAAGCAGGCTTCGATATTTTTCGGGCGCATCGCTGATGGGTATCAGCAGTGCGGCGATTCTCCTGGGAAGTTCCGCGATCAGAAGATCCCGGATATAGGCCATCACGGCATGGTCCATGTTGAAATCCGGGTCGAGGTCATGAAGCAGCCCGTCCAGCGTGAAAAACGACTTTCTAAAGAGAAGCAGGTCCTTGTGAAACCGGACCCCATGGAAGGAAAGCCGTTCCATCATGATGAACACTTTTTTTATCAGGGAGGCTTTCCGGTATTCCGGCAGGGAAATCACCTTCCCGACAGCCCTGCTAACTTCCGCGTTCCGGGCAGATTCCGGGGATTCAACCGTAAATGCGTCCAGGGCCCGGCAGATGGTCTCTTCGTCATCCCGAATCACCCCCTGAATGAACTTCAGGATACTGACTCGCCAGCGCTTGGCCAGACGGCCGGTCTGGCTCCAATCCAGGAGCGCGATCCGAAGCGTACCGCTGTCCTCCCGGCCGGCCGAAAAGATATTCCCTGCATGCGGATCCCCGTGGAAGATCGGAAAGTCCTCCGAGGAAAAAAGCGGCCTGCACACAATGGCCCTGAAAATGATTTCCGCCGCCTGTTTCCGGTCTTCCGGCAAAACCAGTGCGTCATTCACCTTTGTGCCGTCCACACGCGACATGGCGGTAAAATGGCGTGAGGAGAAAGCTGTCGGCGTCGGCACGAGAATCTCCTTGTTTTTCTTGTAAAACTGGTTCGCGAGCAGCAGATTCGCCTGTTCGCCGGAAAGGTCGAGCTCTTCCCGAAGCGCCGCTTTGACATCTTCGAAAAGCTCCCTGAAACGAAACTCACCGAAGGGATAAAGATGCCGTCGTTCTTCAAAATATTCCGTCAAGAGGTCCAGTGCCGCCATTTCCTCTTCCAGCCGGACATCGATCTCCGGCTTGAGGGCTTTGAACACCCCTTCCCTTTCCAGGCCGGACTCCTGCTCCTTCCACGTAAACGGCAGAACAGCCCCCACACTTGCCTCGGAAAGCAGCGTCCGGTCCATCCGGATGCGGAACCGTTCTTGATCCGGGCCGAGTGTCTCTTCGATCATACGGCACAGGTCCTCGGCATCCGTCTCGCAGGAACCGTTTTCAAGCTGAACCAGCCAGTCACGAACCCGTGGGTCCATGTGCCGGTTCCGGGCGATCATCTGCCCCAGTTTTTGGAAGGTGGGGACCTGTTTGGCAAATTCAACGAGACGTTTTCCTGCATCAACGTTCTCATCCATGCTCACCTGATGCGCAAGAAGCCCCGCGAGCCGCTTCAGGGGCAGCTTCGAGATGAAAAAGAGTATCCCGTCCTGAACCATCGGCCGATAAGACCGGTAAGCGTCCGGTAAAATTTTGGCGCGGTCGATGATATCCGCCAGAATTCCGGCGGCCTCATCCCTGAAAAGCGCCTCGCCCATGTTCCCGGCCAGCGCCATAATGCCGGACTCGAGACCGGCCCTGGACCCGCCGAAGATTGCCCTGATTTTATGAAGCTTATCCAATATTTCCAAACCGATTTCCAAAATATAAACCCATCTTCATCTGCCCGAAACGGCGGGCATGCCGATTTGATGCATTTTTATGCACTTTTTTAATTATATACCTTTTTAATACTTTCGGCAACACAACCGATGTCTTTAATCTTGACGGGATCAAAGGCAAACGGTCAGCGGCACCACGTGCAGCTTCCTTGAAATTTCCTGCGTCCGGCCGAGGCGCCATTCAGGTTCCTTTTCACTGCCGGCAAGTTTCCCGATCTCACGCACCAGTCCCCGGATATCGATAATCGGATGACGCAGGAAAACGTCCGGTATCCCATGGGTTAGATGACATGCAAGACACTTGCCGGGTCGTTGCCTGAGCTGCAATTCGAATTTGAGTTCATCTCCCTCGAAGCCCGAAAAATTGAGGCCGATATCAAAAGCACCCTCCCGGGCGTCTCCAAAAAGCGCTTCAAAAAAAGAATCCGTGCGTTCCGCGGGGAACAGTCTTGCCAGTGTTTCCGGCGAGAATGTATCTGTCAGCTGGTTTTCGTTCATGATGGTTCCTGATCCGCCCGGGGTTGAAACACATCGGGCATGAACCCAAGGGTCGCAAAGTGGTCTTCGATGGCCTCTTCCCGGCGGATGAGTTCCACGCTCCCGTCGGTTCGAAGCAGAAGCTCCTTGGGCCGCAGCCTTCCGTTATAGTTGAAGCCCATGGCATGGCCGTGGGCTCCCGTGTCATGGATCACAAGGATATCGTTATCGAAAATTTCCGGCAATTGCCGTTGGATGGCGAATTTGTCGTTGTTCTCGCAAAGCGACCCCACCACATCCGCGGTGAGGGTCTTTTCCTGCCCGGATTTGCCGAGCACGGAAATGTGGTGATAGGCCCCGTAAAGAGCGGGTCGCATCAACGCCGACATGCAGGCGTCCACGCCGATATAGGTTCTGTAAATATTTTTCCGGTTGATGGCGGTCGTCACCAGCACGCCGTGGGGTCCGGTCATGAACCGGCCGCTTTCCAGAAACAATTTCGGCCCATAGCCGTTTCGGCTTTCAAATGCCTTGAATTCGGCGGCGATCTCCCTCCCCATGGCGGCAAGATCCAGAGGGGGATCCTCCGGCCTGTACGGAATACCGAGGCCGCCCCCGATATTGATGAACTCGAACGGGATGCCAAGCGCCTCGGAAACCCGTTCCACTTCCCCCAGCAGCATCGTGGCGGTTTTCACCATATAAGTGTAATCGCATTCATTGGACGCGAGCATGGTATGAAGGCCGAAACGCTTAGCCCCCAGATTCCCGGCCAACCGGTAGGCCTCGATGAGTTGTTCGTGGCTGACACCGTATTTCGCTTCCACCGGGTTTCCGATGATGGCGTTTCCGGTACGGCGTGCCCCCGGGTTGTATCGAAAACAGATCAGCTCGGGCATCCGGGACACTTTGGGCACCAGCGTGATGTCATCGAGATTCAGAATGCTGCCACCGTTTTTTTCGGCCGCCGCAAACTCCTCCCGGCTGGTGTTGTTGGAGGTGAACATGATCATCTCCCCGTGTCCCCCCGCCTTGCGGCTCATCACCAGTTCGGCGATGGAGCTGCAGTCGAATCCGAACCCCATGTCCTTCATGATATCGAGGATACGCGGATTGGGGAGCGCCTTGACCGCGAAATATTCCTGAAATCCCTCGATATCGGAAAAGGCCGCCCGCACCTCTCGGCCTGTTTCCCGGATTCCCGCTTCATCGTAAATATGAAAAGGGGTTTTATAGTGAGCGGCAATATCCTTCAAGACAGGAAACAGCCGCTCCTGAAACGATTGTGACATCGGCATGTTGTTACTCCTTCAGAGCGGACTGAATCCGGTCCATGGCGTTTTTCACATTTTCAAAGCTGTTGAAGGCACTGATGCGGATGTAGCCCTGGCCGCATTTTCCGAACCCGGCACCCGGGGTGCAAACCACGCCCGCCTCATGGAGCAGCAGATTGAAAAATTCCCAGGAATCCTGTTGGCCGTTCACCCAGATGTACGGAGAATTGTCTCCGCCCACGCAGTCATATCCCAGTTCGGTCATCCGGCCTCGGATGAGGGCGGCGTTTTTCATGTAGCCGTCCACCAGCGCCTTGACCTGAGTCTTTCCTTCGTCACTGTATACCGCCTCGGCGGCCCGCTGGACCGGGTAGGATACACCGTTGAATTTGGTGCTGTGCCGGCGGTTCCACAGGGGATGAAGCCCGTGGGGATTTCCGTCGGCGTCATATGCCACGCAGTCCTTCGGCACCACCGTGAAGGCACACCGGGTACCGGTAAACCCCGCCGTTTTAGAGAAGCTTCTCAGTTCGATGGCAACCTTTCGGGCGCCGTCGATCTCGTAAATGGACTTCGGCAGGGAATCATCCTGGATAAACGACTCGTAGGCGGCATCGTACAGGATGAGCGCCTTGTTTTTCTTTGCATAGTCCACCCATCCGGCAAGTTCCTCCCGGGAAATGGTGGCACCGGTGGGATTGTTGGGAAAGCACAGATAAATCAGGTCCACGGGCCGGTCCGGCAGAGCGGGCACGAAGCCGTTTTCGCGGGTGCCTTCGAGGTACACGATGCCTTCATACCGACCGTCCTTGAACCGGCCGGTTCGTCCCGCCATGACATTGGTGTCGAGGTACACCGGGTAAACCGGATCCGGGATGGCGATGCTAATATCGTTTGCAAAAATTTCCTGAATATTCCCCGAGTCGCACTTGGCGCCGTCGCTGATAAAAATCTCGTCCGCAGAGACATCCGCGCCCCTGGCCTTGAAATCATTGGCGGCAATCGCTTCCCGCAGGAATCCGTATCCCTGCTCCGGTCCATACCCCCGGAAGGTCGCATCCAAGGCCATCTCGTCCACTGCCTTGTGGAATGCATTGATGCAGGCAGCGGGAAGGGCCCGTGTCACATCACCGATGCCGAGTTTGATAACGGACTTTTCAGGATTGGCCCTTTGAAATTCAGCCACCCGTTGGGCAATTTGGGAAAACAGGTATGACGCCTGGAGTTTGAAATAATGTTCGTTAACTTTGATCATGAATCACCTTTTCCACATATTTTTTTCAACCGGTTACAAATATCCCGGAATCGGTATGAATTCCGGGGAATATTCTGTTTACGACCCTTTTTGGACAACAGGGATATCTATTATCAAAAAACGGTGGTCTGTTTCAAGGGGAGAGGTAAAAATCCTCATTTGAGCTTTGACATTTCTCGTTTTTTGTGATGCTTTCTATGGCACTAAACAACAACAATAGAAGGAAACAAACGACATGATCCTGTCTCCGCTAACAGCGATTTCGCCTGTGGACGGCCGTTACCGGCGCGTTACCGACCCGTTGGCCGCCTACTTTTCAGAAGGCGCCCTGATTAAATACCGCGTCAAGGTTGAGGTCGAGTATTTCATTGCCCTGTGCAAGCTTCCCCTGCCCCAACTTGAAAATCTGGATCACGTCAGGTTGGAAGAAATTCGGGGGATATTCCTGTATTTTTCCGAAACCGATGCGCAGGCCATCAAGGATATCGAAAAAACCACGAATCACGATGTCAAGGCGGTGGAATATTTCATCAAAAAGAAATTCGACGAACTCGGTCTTTCGCCCTTCAAGGAGTTTATCCATTTCGGCCTCACCTCCCAGGACATCAACAATACGGCGCTTCCCGCCATGCTGAAAGATGCCTGCCGGGAAGTACTGCTTCCGACGCTCGGGGAGGTAGTGAAGACATTGAGCGATCTGGCGGCGCGATGGAAATCGATCCCCATGCTGGCCCGGACCCACGGCCAGCCGGCATCCCCCACCAGTCTTGGAAAAGAAATCTACGTCTTCGTGGAGAGGCTTGGCGGTCAGCTCGCACAGTTCTCCGAAATTCCCTTCTCCGCCAAGTTCGGCGGCGCCACAGGCAATTTCAACGCCCACCATGTGGCCTATCCGGACATCGACTGGGTGGCCTTCGGGAACGATCTGGTCAACAACACGCTCGGCCTGAGCCGCACCCGGGTCACCACCCAGATCGAGCCCTATGACAACCTGGCCGCATTCTGCAATGCGCTTGCCCGAATCAACACCATCCTCATCGATCTGAACCGGGATATGTGGACTTACATTTCCATGAATTACTTCCGCCAGCAGATCAAGGCCGGCGAAATTGGGTCTTCCGCCATGCCGCACAAGGTTAATCCCATCGATTTCGAAAACTCCGAAGGGAACCTCGGCATCGCCAATGCCATTCTGGCGCACCTTGCGGAAAAGCTTCCAATCTCTCGTCTCCAGCGGGATTTGACCGACTCCACGGTCACCCGGAACCTCGGGGTTCCCCTGGGGCACATGCTGATCGCCCTGAAATCTCTTATCAAAGGACTCGGCAAGCTGCTGCTCAATGAAGAAGCACTCAAAAAAGATCTTCAGGCCAACTGGGCGGTGGTGGCCGAAGCGGTTCAGACCATCCTGCGCCGGGAGAACTACCCCGAACCCTACGAAGCGCTGAAGGCCCTGACCCGAACCCATGACGAAATCGGCCCGGCGGCCATGGCCGAATTCATCGACAGCCTCGATGTCCCCTCCGAGGTAAAGGAAGAGTTGAGGAGGATTACACCGGAGAATTATATCGGGATACTGACGTTCTAAGAGCGAGTGCCTAAAGTTAAGGAGTCGTTTCACTCCACCATTTAAATGCTTTTTGAGACGGTCACGATTCGACAAAGATTGTGCCTGCCATTGGATTCATTCATAGGATATGTTATCAAACCGGCAGAATTCATCTACTTTAGGCACTTTAGCGCTCTTTAGGCACTTTAGGCACTTTTCGTTTTTGCCCTCTGCTCTTTTCCCTTAAAGGCCATCGAAATAAAAAACGCAGTTCCGGCGACCAAAATGATGGCCGCCCCGGAAGTCAGATTGAAAGCGAACGCCAGCCACAGCCCGCCTATTGTAAAGACACAACTCAACACCGAGGAGAAAACCATCATTCCGAACAGAGACCCGGCATGCTTTTCAGCGATAAACGGAGGAATCGTGAGAAGCGCAATCACCAGAATGAGTCCGACCACCCGGATCATCAACACCACGGATATGGAGATCATTCCCACCATCAAAAAAAACAGAAGCGTTACCGGGACACCCCGCAGCTTCGTGAATTCTTCATCATAGGACATGGAAAGCAGGCTGTTGTATTGAAACACCACCAGCAGCACATTCATGGCCGCCACACCGGTCATCATCAACAGGTCCGATTTTGGCACGGTTAAAATACTGCCGAAGAGATAGCTCATCAGATCGGTGTGATAGCCCGGTGTCAGGTCCAGAAATACAATCCCCAGGGCCATCCCAACCGCCCAGATTACGCCGATGATCGTATCAGACCGATGCCGGGCCTTGATCATAACAGCGGCCATGATCATGGCAGCCGCCAGGGAAAACCCGATGGTGCCGAAAAGGTAGGGAATCCCTAAAAAAAAGGAAAGACCGATACCGCCGTATGATGCGTGGGCAATACCACCGGAGAGAAATACTAAACGGTTTACGACCACAAGCGTGCCGATGACCCCGCAAATAACACTGGCAATAAGCCCGGCCATCAGAGCGTTTCTCATGAATTCGAATTGAAGCGCATCGATCATTATTCAGTCATGCTCCTTCAGCACACGATGGGGCACACCATGCGCAACAAGTTCCACAGGGCAATGAAACATCCCCACCATGTCCTGGGTTACTTCCGGTTCATGGTGGTGATAGACGGTCTGATTCACACAAGCAATGGATTTGACATAGCTCGACAGGAGCATCAAGTCGTGACTGGCCAGGACGATGGTGATAGTCTCATTGAGTCCCTTTAAAAGGTTATAAACATCACCCTGCCCACCGGAATCGATACCCGAGGTCGGCTCGTCTAAAAAGAGCAGCGACGGATCCGTCATGAGCGCCCGGGCAATCATGACTCGCTGGCGCTGCCCGCCCGAGAGCTCACCGATGCGCCGATGGCAATAAGCCCCCATCCCGAGTCGGTCGAGCACCTTATGAGCGGCCGTTCGATCCGAAGGAGAATGCCACGCTTTTCGCCTTCCGGGTTTGAGCTTTCCCATCAGGACGACATCGAGGGCCGAAATCGGAAATTGACGGTTGATGTGAAAATCCTGGGGTACATATCCGATATAATGGGACATTTGTGCCGGCGGTTTCCCCTTGACCCGTATCTCCCCTGAAGTCGGCTGCAGAAGCCCAAGCATGAGCCTCAACAGGGTGGTTTTCCCGCCTCCGTTGGGTCCCATCAGCAGGAGAAAATCACCTTCCGATATTTCAAGATTTACATCCTTCAGCACCGGGACACTGTTATAGCTGAAAGAAAGATCCCTTATTTCAACCACAGAAGCCACACAATCTCCTTCTCCGCCCGTTAGGGGCCCAAAGTGACGGAATATAGGATGGCAGCAAAGAATTCATCCCAAATTGTGAGCGATTGACAGCTGCCGCACAATTCCGATCATGGCTATGTTTTATCCGAAATGGCTCGTTTTGTAAACAACTAAAGATACTTGTAAAATGATGGGGTGTCGGGATTTGTATCGGAAAGAAGGGATAACGTGGTATCTATCTTATTCCTGAAAAACTGTTTTGCCGAGCTGATCCTGCAAAAGCATACCTTATTATTCTGGCACCTTTTAGTTGTAAAAAATTGTTGGGCGGTAGCAGTATTTTGTAAAGTAAATGTTAAAATCCGATGAAATCGGCTAATTATCGAAAATTTTTCCCGTTCAGGTGTAACTTCTATCCGACTTCCCCCGACTTAGCTTATCAAAGAAGCATTAAAAAACAAAACAAGAACAGGAGAAAAAAAATGAATAAAATAAATAAACATATCACAATTGCAAGTCTTCTCTTTCTGGCCGGCCTTTTTATTCTTCCGATAACGGCCTTTGCTCAAGGTGGCGCAACTGGAGGTTGCTCGGACGTGATAACAGCGGTGTCGGCACCACAAACACAGGTGCCCCCCCACACTCTCACTGCAGAAAATATCAGCCGGATAGAGGCACTTCAGGAAAAACTTCAGGAAGAAAATGCGAGTACCCTGAAACAGCTTATGAACAATGCCCAGAAGGAAATTACGGCCAATATCCAGGATGAAATAAATGATCTCAGCGCCAAGTTGACACTAAAAAGAGTCACCCTTTATACCGAGCTCATCAAAATAATTCCGGATGCATGAGTTCTTGACTGCTTGGAATCGGCATAGGTTGATTCTTTTCGGCGACCTTGGAAACAATTGCACATGGCATCGTTCATATCTTCTTCTCTTGGCTTATATGGCAGTCAACCTCTCCCGGGCGTAACCCCCTGGAGAGGTTGTGCTTTGTTTAATCGCGAACCAGCATCATAAAATGCGCTGCCAATATCCAACATCAATCCAACGATTAAATTTAAACCCCGCTTCTTTAAATTCACCCACCTTCAAGAACCCCATTTTTTCATGAAGTTTGATGCTTGCCTCATTAGGAAGGGCGATTACAGCAACAGCCACATGAATTCCATGCGATTTTAATGCGGGAAGGAGCTTTCCGTAAAGCTCAGACCCGATTCCTTTTCCGATATGATCGGGTCTCATATAAACCGTTACTTCCGTAGAATAGCGATACGCACACCTCTCCTTCCATTTGCTCGAATATGAGTATCCCAGTACTTTGCCATTCTGTTCAGCTACCAACCATGGCAATTTGGACACTTGAACTTCCTTCATGCGTGCGTTGATAATATCAACGGATACAAGATCTTCTTCAAATGTTATAATTGTCTTTGCGATGTAATAATTATAGATTTGAACGATCCCTGCTGCATCGACTGGTAAAGCATTTCTGATTCTATATTCTTGGTTTTCCATTTTTCAGTTTCTTCCGAACGGTTGAGACAAACAGTGGCAGCATGGTATTTTTCTATTGTTTTGTCGATTCTTCTCTCTCTTTTTTATAAGGAATCTTTTTATCATATATCCTCCTTTTTGTTTGCGAACAGTAACTTCATTGGAGGGCAGCCAGGCAATACGAAATTACAGGTTAAGAAAGCCGCCCCGCCCTGGAATGTCTATTGGAATGGGCGGTTCGCAACTTTTCGTCTTTCCATAATTCTTTCAGGTCGTGCAGGCTCTTGAAAACCATATTTCCTGTAGAGTCCATGCGCATCCATTGTGTCAAGACGCCAAAACCGAATGTCTTTAAAAGAAACATCGTTTACGATATGATCTACAAGCTTTTTTCCGAGTCCGCGATTTCTGTATGCCTCTATGACGAAAAGATCCATCAAATAAGCAAATACGGTATAATCTGTTACGACTCTTTTTATGAAGCTATCAGGTCGGTTACTCGGACATAATGGTCCGCACAGCATCGATGGCCCTGAAGATGTCATCGGCGTTTACAGCCAGGCTTATTACCGCACGAATCGTGTGTTCACCCGTAGGCAGAACCAAAACGTTCATTTCCTTCAACAGGTTGCATAGTTGCATTGCGGATCTGTGCTCGACATCGAAATAGACCATATTTGTTTCAATCATGTCGCCACTGACATGGATCCCCGGGATCTTGCCCAGCCCCGACGCAAGCCGCTTGGCGTTCGCGTGGTCATCCGCCAGCCGCTCGCGGTGGTGTATCAATGCATAGAGCCCACCGGCCGCGATAATTCCGGCCTGCCGCATTCCCCCGCCGAACTGCTTGCGGAAACGACGTGCACTCTCCACGAACTGCGTGCTCCCCACGAGTGCCGATCCCACAGGGGCACCAAGGCCCTTGGAGAAGCAAACACTAACACTGTCAAAGTCCCTGGCGTATTCCGATTCCGGGATTCCTGTCGCCGCCGATGCGTTCCACAGTCGAGCCCCATCGAGGTGAGTACGGAGGCCTGCGTCCCGAGCAACACCGCATACTTCTCGAATCTGTTCCAGCGGCCAAATAGATCCACCGCCTCGATTATGCGTATTCTCTATGGCGAGCAGTCGCGTCGGTGGGAAATGTATGTCTATTGGACGAAGTGCGGCACGGACGTCAGCTGACGAGAATATACCCCGAACTCCTGGCAAAGTCCGGCAAATCACTCCCGACAGAGCTGCAGGTGCACCGGCCTCATACCAATAGATGTGTGCATTGGCGTCGAGCAGCATTTCATCGCCGGGGTGTGTATGACAGCGGATTGCCAACTGATTCGCCATAGTTCCTGACGGGACAAAGATTGCTGCATCCTTGCCCAAGAGTTCTGCAGTACGCCGCTCCAACTCCCTTACTGTCGGATCGTCTCCCAGGACATCGTCACCTACTTCCGCATCGGCCATCGCTTGACGCATGGCCATGGTTGGCTTCGTAATGGTGTCGCTCCGCAAGTCTATAATCTTGTCATTCATAACATCTATCCCTTCATCTCTTTTTTTTACCAACCGCCGGGTCGGACTGAACCATCACGCCCAAAACATTTCCAGAGATATTTGTATTCGCATTCGAAAAGCGATTTAATTTTAGCCTTTTTTCAATATAAATACAAGCACTTTCGTTGGTTCGACTGAAGAGGATAGGGCGACCGAAGAGGTTTAATGGAGCCTTAACCATCCGGGGACAGGCGACAAAGAACCTGTCTCCGCTTTGTTTGGAAACTATGGGAAACTAGAACCCGAGCCTTACGCCGATATAAAAGTTATGGCTCGAATATTTGACTGAGATGCCATTAAAATTCAGATCATCAGTAGTGAAATAACGATACTTTGCATCGATCGTGAGAGTTTTGCTTACAGCATAACCGATGCCGGCACCGACCTGATAGGCAAGGGCCGTATCATCTTCTCTACTTTTTATATCTATTTCTTCTCCATCCGTAACATCATCATATCCGGACAGCCCGGTGATTTCCTGCTTTACCTTTGAATATCCGATACCGGCAGACAGAAAAGGAGCCACTCTGCCCAAATTGGTAAAGTCGTAGTAACCGTTCACCATCACGCAACTGCTGCTGGTATGACCATCCAGGCCCAGACTCACTCTGTAACCCATAGCGGATACCGTAAATTTGTCCGTATCGTTTCTCTGATATGCGAATTCTCCTTCTATCCTCATGGAGTTACCGAAATCATATCCGAGTGCAACCCCCAATCCTACTCCCGATTTCGACTCAATATCAACGGAAGCACCCATATCGTTTAATTCCGAATTACTCATCGAGCTATCTTTCAGCAACGCGAGCCCCAGGTTGCCGCTGAAATACGGGCCCTGGGAACAGTAGGCGGAAGCGGAAAGCATGACCAGAATTGCACAACCCAAGACAATGAAAAAATTCTTTTTCATTTTCTCTCTTCCTCCTCATATAAATGTATTTTTTTATCAGGTTTCGGTCTGTCATTCAAAAAAACAAATGGTATAACCGTCGGTTTTTAGATCCCCCCCCTTCTATGACTTCGGGAACATCAGACGATCTGTTTCTTACGTACATTTCCGTAACCTGAATCACTCCTGATTTACGAAGACACCTGCCAGCCGTCGACCAAAATGATCCACCACTTTCGGCAAGAAGTTTCATTGTTATCGATCTTTGATTTTTTCCGAAAAGGTTCTCTAAACAGGCAACTATAATATATCCGCAACAATCATACCAAATGCTCTGAATAAATAATTCAATAGATACAGTGGATTATAGAAGACCGACAAGTGCTGATTTGCCACTTTTTGTCACCTTGCACTAAAAAGTGTTCACTTTCTGGAAATTCCGAGGTGGCCCGACCATAACGGTGAGCCGCGGCCCCGCCAACAGGTGGAGGTCAGCCAAGAAGTTTCAATAAATCAGCGGGCTGTGACAATAAACAACGAAAGTGCATAATTATATGACCGAGCGATTCCATCAAGAGGATCACTTATCGTAACGTCAAGATCAAACAACAGAAACGTATCATTCATAAGCATATTTTAGCTGCATTCGCATTGTTCGAATTCCGCTTTACCTGACCGACTATCCCAGCCCGATCTTTGGCGCGACTTCTCGCATCCCCATGATTACGTCTGAAATCAATTCGTTAACCTCAACGCCAAGCATCTGGGCGCCTCGTTCGATTAACGCACGATCCGCTCCTGCAGCGAATCCCTTCACCTTCCACTTCTTCCTTACCGACTTCGGCGTGAGGTCCATGACACTCTTCGACGGACGAACCAAAGCGCACGCTGTGATCAAACCCGTCAACTCGTCAATGGCGTACAGCGTTTTTTCCAGGAGGGACTGTGGTTCTGTGTCCGCGCAGATTCCCCAACCATGGGAAACAACCGCTCGTATGTAGTCCTCCGGCCATTTTCGTTCCCGCAGGATCTCTTCAGTCTTTATGCAATGCTTATCCGGATACTTCTCGTAGTCGAGGTCATGAATGAGTCCGATGACACCCCACTTCTCTTCGTCCTCACCGTGTTTCCGGGCGCAGAACCGCATTGCCGCCTCAACAGCGAGTGCATGTTTGATGAGCGACTCATTGGTATTGAACTCTTTGAGCAATGAGAATGCCTCGTCACGAGTCGGAATCCATGTCGTCATAGGTCGTTTATCCTTTCTTTTGCGTTGCCCGAACGACAATCTCACCAAATGGCAGGGCAATGCAGACTTTCATTCTTGCACGGCCGATCCGCGCTGGCTGTCTAATGGAATTAAATGATACTGTGCGGCACGGTTTTTTGCGCCCGCGCCAGCTTATTATTATTTGAATTTATTGTTTATTCCAAACCATATACTTGTCTGGGTGCGATATATTGTGGGAATTTATCAATTAATTTCAAGCAGATCTTGGTGCACATATGGCATGCATCAACATATTCATCCTCATGCTCGACATTGAGTTCCTTGGCTAGTTGGGCAGGCCCCCCTCTGAGCATGGGCCCGATGATCGGATGTGCATCAGGGTTATAGTTATTCAATAAAACCGATAATGATGTTTCCCACATATTTCCCATGCTCAATCCCTGACAGAGATGGACATTTCCAAACGAATCGATGTGGACCCTTTTGGGATTTCTTAGATCCTCAAAAGGACATTCGGTAAAGTTTTGCCATGAACTCCCGGGGAGCCCCTCTGCCAGTTTCTCTACCGCCCGTCCCCTTAATTTCGGACCACCAATGTAAATCGGTTTTCCCTTAACCTGCTCTTTGTCTTTTTCAACCATTGGGCTATTGATGCAAATTGAATTTACATTCATACCAATTTTTTGGGCTGCCGAAAAAGCGCGTTTTGCAGAATTATCAGTTTCCTCTCCATGATGAAATTTGTCATCGCTTACCTCAAGCATCGAAAGCCCTGATTTGCTAATCGGACGGAGCCAGAGCTCTGCATCTTCTTCGGTTGTCGCCCAATAGGTGTTTGTTTCTATTGCCGTCTTGAAGCCTTTGCTATTCGCGAGTTTAACAGATTCAAGTAATAGCGGGTAGAACAAGAATGGTTCACCTCCTTCAAAGCATACCTGTTCGATTGTCCCAATTTTTTGCAGTTCCTGAAGAACATCCTGCACTTGTTTAATAGTGAATGTACCCTTTGAGCCAGGGCTGCAATATAAGAAACAATGATCGCATTCAAAAATGCACATGTAAGTCAGTATGAAATGAACTCCTGTGATCATGATATTCTCCCGTTTCTCGAATAACTACGGACATCAGTGGGTGCAAGGTCCTCCACTGAATGCCCGGGCCATGTAGTTTTGTTTTTTCCTATCGGACAGACTGATATGCAAACACCGCATAAGCTGATTTCCCTGTTGATGTATTTAAGTAAGAAGCCCTGCTTAATTTTGCTAATTTTCACCAAAGCTTTCGACTTTGCCATATTCTTCCCCTGGTATTGTGGAGGTGGTCACAAATTGTGACCACTTTGCGAATTGGTGAATTTTAGCCCCAACCATTGATTGTCAGGGATATTTTCCCTGATAAAAAGGGCGGTATTATCTGAACTGAATGTGAAGGGTGAAAATCGTTGTGCCGCGTTGAGCATGTTAACCTTCAAAAACCTTATTTTATTAAATATGTCAACAAAAAAAGGTTGAAAATTATTGTATGAGGTCCCATGAACGGTTGTATTTTTCCTGCCCTTCGTGATCTTCGTGCAATTGGTGCTGAAATAGCTATTTGCCTTCGAAAATCAAAAAAGTGCGCTTGAGTCAAATGAACCATTATTCCTCTGGATCATCTCTGGCAATCCGCATAAAAATCCGCTATTAGAAAGAAACTTACCGGAAAAATAGGATCAGAACATATTTCGAATTCATCATGTGCTGTCAACAATCAATTATGGGAGGACACGATGACCGAAAAATCGCAGTTGATCGGGAAGAAACAGGGGCACCGGATGACGGCCGCGCTGATCGCCGTCGTGGCAGTGATCTTCACCGCCGGGTCAATCTGGTACGCTAACCGGGGCACTCAACCTGCAGGGCCCATGCACGAACCGACATGGGATGAGATGCTTGCAGAAGCTAATGCCGGCGGCTACAAGCTATGTACTACCGAAGCGCTTGCCGAACGTTGCCAGACAGACCCGCAACATGTTCTCATTATCGACGCTCGCCAGGAATGGGAGTATCGCCCGAGCCACATCAAGGGGGCCGTTCTTTTCCCGGTCGAAACCGGCAAATGGTGGTGGTTT
>JBECKW010000124.1:0-4672 GCA_040235505.1 Desulfobacterales bacterium | reverse complement strand
ATCGCGACAGCCATCAGCGCGGTGCTTTTGTTTTTAACTTTGTGCCTTTGTGCCTCTGCCCCTTTGTGCCTTCTTTTTTCAATTCAGCGGATATGTCACAATGGTGTATTCGGTTTTCAACACCTTGATATAACTGGCGACCGAATTATTCACCTTGTTGGTTTTCAGGCTGCTGACAATATCGTTTTTTGCTTCGTCGAAGCTGATGGTTTTGGCATCCTTCTTGTCGGTAAGCTTGATAATGTGATATCCGGCGCCTGTCTCAACGATATCGCTTATTTGGTCTTTTTTCAGGGCAAAGGCGGCATCTTCAAAAGATTTTGTCACCTGACCTTTGGTAAGATAGCCGAGATCGCCTCCGTCGTTTTTGGTATTTTCATCCTCGGAAGCGTCCTTGGCCACGGCCGCAAAATCCTCACCGGCCTTTAATCGTTTCATAACCTTTTCGATTTTAGTCTTGGCTTCATCCTTCTGGGCTTGATCGGCATCCGAAGGAACCTTGATCATGATATGGCTGACCCTTACCTGGGCGGGCTGCTCGAAGTAGGTGGGATTGCTGTCATAATAATTTTTTGCTTCGGAATCCGAAACCGTCGTATTGTCGGTGAATTTGGTTTTGATAAAATGGTCGATGGCCAGCCCCCGTTTGATTTCTTCCCGGTAGGAGGCCAAAGTCTTGCCGGATTTTTTCAGGGCTTCCTCGAATTCGGCATCGGTATCGAACTGGGCCTTTTTTTTCTGTGCTTCAAAGGTCTCATTAACTTCAGTATCATCGATCTTGATCCCGGCCTTCTGGCTTTCCTGATAAAGCAATTCCTGATCGATCAAATTTTCAAGCACTTGGTATTTCAACAGCGGGAGTTGACTGTCCGATATGGTTATGCCTCTCATGGAGGCAATTTCCTGCTGGTACCCGAGGGCATTGTCGAACTGTGCCCGGCTGATTGCCACCCCGTTGACGGACGCAACCTTATCGCTGCTTGCAGTTTCAGGTGTTTTGGGAGTGTTGCTCACATCCGCCCATGTCGGAGCCCCCAAACACAACACAAGCAAAGAAATCATGATTGCAAAAAAACATTTGTTTAATTTTGGTTGCATACTGTCTCCTCCTTAAAATATGCCGAACAGGCGGGTGGAATGAAGGCCCAGGGCGCTTCCGTTATTGAATCGACGCGCTTATAGCATGTCTAAATATACAAAAAAACAAAAAAATAAACGTCGCCGACTCTTTGAAAAAGGCAATATAAAAGAATTGTCCTTGTTTGTCAAAAAGCGGGGCTATTCGGTGAGGATACGGCTTGGAGGACATGAGACATCGCTGACAATGAATATGGGAACCGTATCTTAGATATCAACTGTTGGAAATGAATAAGAAATATTTAAGACCAGAAAAATCCCTTGCCATTTAAAGACGTGACTGGCAATAAATATTCCCGGTTGTCATAGCATCCGGAAATATTGATAAATAACGGGCACTTTCCTGCGAAATGTGCCCGTTTTCCTTTTTATGCTTCGATTTTCTCCACCTTCACCTCCACAATCACTTCTCCCCAACCGCCATGATCCACACCCACATCCGGGCAGTGGGTATTGGGAAAGGCTATTTTTGTCGGGTCTTCACCATTGAAAACCCTTTCCATAAGCGAATGGACATAGGGAACGACAGAGGAAAGAAGTGCGGAGCAAACCCTTTCCGGGTTTTCCTTTGAAAGCAGTTCACCGCCGGAAAACACTATTCTGTCGCCCACCTTATGCCCGGCTCCACATCCATAGGAACTTATCACCTCTGCCATCAGCTTGTACTTTCCGAGTTCGAGCCCTCGTTTGGCTCTCTCAAAATTTTCCGGGTTGCGTTTCCATGTCTCCCATTGGGCATCCGTATATCCAAGCATCTCTTTTAATGATTCGATTTCCGTATCATCCATTTTGCTTCCTTCTTTCTTGGCTTGAACGGCAAGGGCTCTTTGTGCGGGAATAATTGATCCCATTAAAAATGGGGTTACAATCGCGGCGGAGCCTGCCGTGATGAAACCTCGTCGGGTGAAAATTGGTTGTTTGCAGCCAAACATGAGTGCCTCCTTTCGTTTTTGAATTTAATGATCAAAATTATTTCATAGGCGGAATTACAAACAGATTACAGATTCGAGGAAAATGTTTTGAAAAAACTAAAAAAATGTCCACGAAAGGCACGAAAATCACGAAAGACGGTTTCGTAAAAACGCAAATTCCCACGCAATGACGAGAGGGTAACTCATTCATATCATTCAACCGAGAACGTCCCCCGGGTCAGTTCCATTCCCACCGTCAAGGCCAGGTTCGAAATCTCTCCCATGGAGCTGATGTCCCCGAAAACAATCTTTCCCTCCGACTTTCTGAAGGCCATCCAGTGCTCCGGCGGCACAATGGCATTGCTGCCGGGGTTCTGCTCCAGGGCGATTTCATAGTCCCCGGGGCCTTTGAGGGCGGAAACCGGAATTTCCAGTTCGAATGATCCGTCCTTCGACACATGAAACCCGTCCGCCAGAATACAGTTCGTCAGGGTACCTGGATAGCGTTTCCCGATGTAATATTGAATGTAGGTAGAATTCGTTCTGTCGACGTCGGAAGTGCCGCGAACAATCACCCGGCCTTTCGATTGAAGAATATCCGTGATGTGAATTTTTGAGGCGGTACTGCATTCCTGCCCGACGGTGACGTCGGTCCGGGCGATCGCCATCCCCACGGTCAGGGCCAGGTTGGAGATTTCCCCCATGGAAGTGATGTCGCCGAAAAGAATGCCGTCCTGCGTCTTCCGGAAAGCGATCCAATGCTCCGGGGACAGGATCGTATTGGATTTGGGATTCTGTTCGAGGACGATCTCATAGGTGCCGTTTCCCCTCAAAACCCTCACGGGAATTTCAAGGGTGAAATGCCCGTCACTTCCGGCGTGAAATCCGCCGGCGTAGATGCAGCACGACTGCGTGCCGTCATAGAGCTTGCCCACATAATACTGAATATACGTGGAAGTTTCGGAAGGGATTGAAGTGGCCCCCTTGATCACGACCGTTTGATCGCGAACAATGCTCGATTCGATGTGAAGCGCATCCGCGAAGGAGGAGGGCGGCGAGAGGAGGAGCATTGCCGCCGCTGTAAAGAATACACATATCGCCAATTTGATGATTCGGATCATTGCGGCCTCCGTTCGGGCCCCCCGGCGGTTTTTCCCGGGGGAAGGTGTCAGCTTCCAATTGTCATTGTGGCAGATTTGTTGATATGATGGTTGGGAAAATTCATACCACCATGCAGAGAAGGAGGCAATACGTATGACCACCGGGTATCCTTTCAACGCGACACAGATTCTTTGCCCCTTTGGCAGAAACCGCAAACCGCAAACCGTAAACCGTGAACCTTAAACCTCCCTGCGTGCGGTGTTTAGGATATACACATGAATCAAAAATATACATTGGAATCCATTTTAAATCTTGGGCGTCAGTTCATGACAAGCCGTGTGCTGATTACGGGCGCGGAACTGGATCTGTTCCGCCTGCTTGCCGACACCCCCCGCACGATTGACGAGATCGTCAGGGAAAAAGAGGCTGATCATCGGGGGATGGCCATCTTGCTGGATGCCCTCACCTCGCTGGGAATCCTGGTTAAAACCGACGGAAAATACCAAACCGAGGCATCGGCGGCGTCGCTTCTTGCCGGTGATTTATCCGAATCGGTGCTCCCCATGGTCCTTCACCTTTCCACGCTGTGGCAGACCTGGTCGCGTCTCACGGATGTCGTTCTCGGGAAACCGGGGGCGAGTCTGAAAGGCCAGGGCGCGCTGGCAGAGGGGCATATCGAGGCCTTTATCGGTGCCATGCACACCATGGCGTCCAGGACTGCCCCCGAAATCGTGGCCGCCGTCGATCCGGGGAGCGCCCGCCGGCTCCTGGATGTCGGGGGCGGGTCCGGATCCTATACCATCGCTTTTCTTCGCGCTTCCGGCAATTTGTCGGCAACCCTCTTTGATTTGCCGGACGTGGTTGAAATGGCCCGGGAGCGGCTTCAGGCAGACGGGGTCCTGGACCGGGTGACGCTGGTACCCGGCGATTTTTACAAAGACGAGCTGCCGGGCGGTCATGACCTGGCTCTGTTATCCGCCATCATTCACCAGAACAGCCCGGCGCAAAACCAGATTCTTTTCGAAAAGATTTACCGTGCCCTAGATCCCGGTGGCCGATTCATCGTTCGGGACCATGTCATGTCTCCGGATCGAACGGAGCCCCTGGAGGGCGCCCTGTTTGCCATCAACATGTTGGTGGGAACCCCCGCGGGCACCACCTATACTTTCGAGGAGATCGAAGCGGGACTTCTTGCGGCAGGCTTTACGCGGATTCGGCTGATCCGTCGCAAGGGGATGCATTCGCTGGTTGAAGGGTTTAAGGAGTAGATTGAGGCCGGAGGGCAGAGATCAGAGATCAGAGGTCAGAGGTCAGGGAAGAGGACAGATGAGCGGAAGATCAGAGGGTCAGAAGATCGGAAGAGAATAGGGAAAAGGACCGGAAGAGCCGAGAATAGGAAGAGGAGATGAAGAGCAGAATGATAGAACTTTACAGCAAAGCATCCACACCAACACATGTATATGAAGCAGGCTGTTTGCCTCTTGGCATCCCGGCTTCCCAGCCTCCCAGCCTTCCAGCCTCCC
>JBECKW010000130.1:0-2712 GCA_040235505.1 Desulfobacterales bacterium | reverse complement strand
CCGAACTCCTTCACCCGCTCCGAAGTCATCATCATCACCGTCCCGAACACACCGAACGCGATGACGATATATAGAATGATAATCATGATGATACCGGAAGCGTTGTCCAACTCGATGTTCTGAACCAGATCGGGCAGCATCTCGTCCCAGGTCATGATGGTGTAATCATCACCAAGTTCTTCCCGAACCGAACGCGTCACGGCCTCAAGATGCCGTACCCCGTCCACCAGTACGGCTGCTGACGTAATTCGGCCGTCCATTGAAAAGACGTCCTGGGCTTCCTTCAGGGGCAGGTACACCAGGCCGTTGTTCATCTCCGGAAAGGGCAGTTTCACGATCCCCACCACCGGGACCTTTGCCGCCGCCATCTGCCCGTGATACCCCTGGCCATAAATCACCAGGTCATCGCCGACCCCGATGCCAAGCGTCTTCGAAAGCCCCTGGGCCACTAATGCCCCACTGGAATCCGCCGTGAGATAGGCGCCTTTTATGAGCCGCTTTTCAAGACCGGTCATTTTACTTTCAGCTTCAGGATCGACCCCGATGACCTGACCCACTTTGGTGACGGTTCCGAAGGACACCAAGGAATAGGCTTCCAGTCGCGGCGTCAAAGCAGTGACATGGGGGATCTGCAGAAGCTGCCGCCGCTGCGTTGGATCCAGCACAATGCTTCGGTCCAGGGATCGGTTTTCCCAGTAGCCCGGTCCCTGGACCTGCAGATGCCCCGTGAAGAGTTTTGCCGAGGAATCGATCATGTAGGCATAGGAACCGGTCTGCCCCGAACGCATCACCAGGGCAAGAAGTACTGCAAAAAATATCGATGCGGCGGCAATGAGCGTCCGCTTCTTGTTCCGCCACAGGTTTCGCCAGCTTAAGGATAGATACATCATGAGTTCACCGGACCCGTTTCATGTTCTGTTCGGAAAAAAAGGAGGGCTTAAGGTCCACATCAAAGGCCATCTCCTTATATTCCAGAACGGTCTCTTCACCGGGTTTGTCCACCGGAATCATCTCCCACCGGGTGGGAAGGGTGCGCCCGCCCATCTCCTTCACTTCGCTGCCGGTCATGTATTTCACCAAGGTGCCGTCCTCGTCGTAGTATTCGGTTTTCAGCTCCAGGTACCCCTCCTTGGAAATCCACATCACCACTTTCCCCCACACCACCCCGGCTTCCGGCCTGGGGAGCAGGCGGATCTTATAACAATCGTAGCCCTCGATCGTCTCCTCACCTACAATCTCCTGGGTGTAGTCCTCCACAATGGAAGACTCGCGCACCAGATCGTCATTGGTAAAGTTCGATCCCATCCAGGGCTGGAGCATCATGGAGGGCGGGATTTTAATCACCCGTTCGATGGACGGCACCCAGTTCCAGATCTCGTTTTTTCGTTTCAGGGTCACGGTGCCCTTGTCCTTGGCCGGTTCGGTAATCAGGATCAGGGCATACTCGGGTTCCAGCATCCAGAGCTTCGTGGTCATTTCCCTGGACCAGTCCGGCTTTTCCACCGTCATCACGGCGGTGGCGGTGCTGCTCTTTCCATGGACCAAGTCGTTTGCCTTGGAAACGATATCCCGCGCGGACTCCCCAAACCCGGTTACAGGAAGCATCACGATGCACAGCAATCCCATTAGACCGACCCACACTGCCCGCCGCCTGACATTCTCCAAGAGAAATGAGTCCCGAACTCTTTGAAACTTTCGTTTCATATTGTCCTCCCTGAAGTCATAACCAAAAATTCGGTCAATTTAGCAGATCAACACTTTCCATCCAGACGCAAACCGCAGCGATTTTCTATAAAAAACGGTAGAATACATCAACTCTAGGCACTTTAGGCACTCTATCGCACTCTAGGCACTCGCTTTTCCTGCACTCTAGACGCTTTAGCCCACTTTAGGCACTCGCCTTTTTAATCCCGTTCAGATAGCTGTCCATCAATACCTCGACCGCCTGCTGCGGCGTAAAGATTTTGGGGTCCATGATACATTGAAGCAGGATTCCGTCCATGGCGCCGATGAGTACCGATGCTGTCAGAAACGTATCCACTTTCCGAAATTTCCCCATGCGGATACCGTCCGCAAGGATGGCGGAAATCATGCCCCGGAATTGTGCATAGATCTCCTCCAGATTGAAGATGCCGATAATCCGTTCATTCTTATTCCGGATTCCCTCGGACCAGAAGGCCATCATGATGCCGGCAAATTCGCCTCCATCCCCCAGAATCCCTTCCAGCGTCACCGACATCAGCCCTCGCAGCTTCATTTCTGGCTCCAGCTCGCTTTCGATCACCGCTGCGATTTTGTCCTCCGTACCCTGGTAAACCATCTGATACGCTTCGGCAAAGATATCCTCCTTGCTGCGGAAATATTCATAGATGGTGCCTTTGCCGATACCGGCGGCCACGGCAACATCGGCCATTTTCGTTTTCACGACACCGTTGTGGGCAAAAACCCGCATGGCGGCTTTGAGGATTTCCCGTTTTTTTTCTTGCTTATCGACAAGCTTTGGGGACATAGTTCGTTCACTCCGTAATTATGACCGACCATTCGGTCAATAATAAACTAACAGGCCGCCCATATGGTGTCAAGCCTTTTTTTAAAGAACGTATAATTTTTTCTGAGGGTGTGATTTATGAAGCGCTTGCCTTAACGCTCTCAAAAAGGTAAATAGAAGTGGTTTTATGTCTTGGAACACCTTGGCCCCATCCGGATCTCCTT
>JBECKW010000112.1:0-80710 GCA_040235505.1 Desulfobacterales bacterium | reverse complement strand
GGCGTTTCCGTTTCGGAAAAACGGGCATAATTATCTTTATGGTAAACAAACTCGGGATTCAATGCAACAGGAATACCCCTGTTTTGACAATTTCACAGAAAACCGCTTGCATTCATGACAAGATGTGAATATTCTTTAATAAAATAGTCAAAATTCGGGATTTTTCCCTTTGGATAACTTCAGAAGGAAATCCTGATTCGAATCGCAAGCGTGGGGGGGGGATTCGAATATGCAGTTGACTTTAAAAGATGGCGGCCTCTGGCTGTCGACGACGCTTGAACACATTCAAGAGGCGGTCATCGGCGTCGATGGGGCAGGATGCGTCACTTGGATGAATCCGGCTGCCCAGCGGATGACCGGATGGCAGCAGAATCAGGCCCGGGGTCGTCGGCTTGATGCCGTACTGAAAGCCGCGGAAGGGGATCCCGACTTTGCTTTGGAGGCTTCAGTGCAGCGTGCCATCACGGGGGGAAGAGTTGCTCATGTCCCCCATCGCATATTTTTTCCCCCTGAAAATCGAGCAGGGCGTGTAGATTTTACGATTGCTCCCGTTTCCACAAGTGGTGAATGCAAGGGTGCGGTCATTATTCTGTCCGAGAGTCCAACCGGAGGCGATTCCGGTGTCGCCGCACACTCGGCGCATACGGGTGAAGAAAAGGGCGATCGCTTGGACAGGATGGGGCGGGTGCTGGTGATGGACGATGACGATGTGGTCCGGACCCTTACCGTTCAGAAACTGGTTCGACTGGGATATGAGAGCGAGGGCGCCTCGACCGGCGAGGAGGCCGTTCGTATGTTCAAGGCTGCCAGGAAATCCGGGGAGCCGTTTGATGTGGTGGTCCTGGATCTTATCGTTCGGGGCGGGATGGGTGGAAAGGATACGGCGAAGATGCTCAGAAGCATCGATCCGGACGTCAAAACCGTTCTAACCAGCGGGCATGCCGTGGACCCTGTGCTTTCCAATTTCTGGGAATATGGTTTTTTCGGGGTCATCCGGAAACCGTTTGTCATCAGAGAGCTGGAGATGACGATCCGCCGGGCAATTGAAGCATAACCATCTTAAATAACATACAATATAGGCTTAACAATTCTTAACAGCATGGATGCGCATTTTAGGGTAAAATAGCCGCGATCATTGGCTTTTCCTTGAACGACAGAAACGAACGTGCAGTGCGCCGGGGGGGCGAAAGGGATGGTAAAAAAATCGATGCTCCGAATCCTTTTAATAGACGACGACAGAGAGCTTTGCGAGCTTCTTACAGATTATTTAAAGCCGGAGGGTGTTCAGATCGAGACGGTTTTCAGTCCGGAGCCGGGTATTGAAAGAGCCCTGTCCGGAGAACACGACTTCGTGGTGTTGGATGTCATGCTGCCCGGCATCAGCGGTTTCGAGGTACTTCGACGTATTCGGGCAAAGTCCAGAATTCCCGTTTTGATGCTGACGGCCCGGGGGGATGATGTGGATCGGATTGTCGGACTCGAGATGGGGGCGGATGATTATCTGCCGAAGCCTTTCAACCCCCGGGAACTCGTTGCCCGCATTCGGGCCGTCGGGCGGAGAATTTCACCGGCTACGGGTGAGGGGGAGAGAACAACCCAGGGGCGGCTAGAGATTGGCGACATTGAGTTGGACACGGCGACACGAACGGTTCGTCAGATGGGAGAACTCGTGGAGATGACTTCCATCGAGTTCAACCTCCTGGAAGAGCTGCTTCGAATGGCGGGACAGGTCGTGGCCCGGGCCGATTTGAGCAAAAAGGTATTGGGCCGCACGCTTTCCCCATATGATCGCAGTCTGGATGTTCACGTCAGCAGCCTTCGCAGAAAACTCGGGCATGATGTAGGTGGTATCGAGCGTATTAAAACGATCCGCGGCATCGGGTACCTGTATGCGTTGTCGGCACCTGCTGCCACACAATCTGCCGAGGCTGCGGATTCGTGAGAAGGACCCTCTTTTCAAAGATATTCCTCTGGTTCTGGCTTGCCTCCGCTTTTATCGGGGTGATCAGCGCGGCCCTCTCCCTTAAAGTTGATCCGAAGTCTATCTCCATTAACCGATACTCGGAAAAAGTCATTAATGCCGGTAAAAGCTTTATCGAGATTTATGAAAAAGACGGTCCGCCCGCGCTGGGACATGCATGCGACGACTTCGAACGGGAGAACCGAGTATCCATCTACCTTTTCAAAGGGTCCCGGGGGCCCCTTTCCGGCCGTCAGAATGTCACGTTCGAAGGCCGGCATACGGCGATCACCGCCGCTGCCACCGGCATGGCGTCGGATACCCCCAGTGCCCGGGGGGTATGGTATGCAGCGGCCCTGGGGGATGACTATACCGTTCTGGCCGAATTGCCGCCACCGATGCCCATGGAGCAATTTTTCCAGCCGGAGTTTCTGGGGCTTCGGCTTGCCATGTCGTTTATTGTTGCCGGCCTTTTCAGCTATCTATTGGCCAGATCCCTGACAAGACCCATATTACAACTCAGAAAGGCGACCCGCCGGTTTGCCGGCGGTGCGCTGGCCACACGGGTCGGTTCGATTCTGGAGATTCGAAAGGATGAAATCGCCGACCTGGGGTGGGATTTCGATACCATGGCGGAACGGATCGAAGCGCTGGTGGACGCCCAGCAGCGGCTTCTCCGGGATATCTCCCACGAGCTTCGCTCTCCCCTTGCCAGGCTCAATGTTGCCCTGGAACTGGCACGCCGGAACTCAAAAGAAAATCCGGGCAATGCGCTGGACCGGATTGAACGCGAATCCGAACGGCTGAACGAACTCATCAGTGAACTGCTTACCCTCACGCTGCTGGAAAGCGGCACCGAAAAAATCGAAAAGGAGCCAATCAACCTCGCGGGTCTCGTGGAAAGCATTGTTGAAGATTCCGACTTTGAAGCCAGAGACAGAAACAGGCTGGTGAAGATTGTCACCTGCGAAGAGGTGGTTGTCAACGGCTCAGAGGAGATGCTGCTCAGGGCAATTGAAAATGTCATTCGAAACGCCATTCGATACACGAATGAAGGCACCAGCGTTGAAGTCAGCTTGCTGCGGCAGGAAATAGACGAAAGAAAATTCGCCGTTCTGCGGGTCCGTGATCATGGGCCCGGTGTGCCGGAGGCCGCCCTCGGTAAGGTTTTCAAGCCCTTTTACCGCGTGGAAGACGACCGCGGCCGTCTTACGGGAGGCACAGGGATCGGTTTGGCCATTACCGAGCGATCGGTTCTCGTGCATGGCGGCACGATAACGGTGTCCAACGTTTCAGATGGCGATGGTCTCCTGGTGGAGATATTGCTTCCGATATCGGAAGGATAACAATCGTCCGTAGATCAATCCCGGAGGCGGCCTTTAAAGTCCGGTTTCCGCTTTTCCAGAAATGCCCGCGTTCCTTCCTTAGCATCCGGACTTGCCATTGCCATGGCAAAATTGTTTATCTCGATACTGATGCCGGTCCGAAGATCCGCATTGGCCCCTGCATCCACCGCCTGCTTGGCTGCCCGAAGGGCTACACGCCCCTTGTCTGCAATGATGTTGGCCGTTTTCATGACTTCTTCCATCAGTGCGTCCGGCGGGAGAACCCGGTTGACTACCCCGATCTTATCAGCTTCCGCCGCACCGATCATTTTTCCGGTAAAAATCATTTCCTTGGCGAGGCTTTTCCCAATCAGTCTTGGCAGCCGCTGGGTACCGCCATAGCCCGGTATGAGACCGAGGTTGATTTCAGGCATGCCGAATTTTGCTGTCTCCGACGCGTAGATAAAATCACAGGCCATCGCGATTTCGTTTCCGGCGCCCAAGGCAAACCCGTTGACGGCGGCGATGACCGGTTGGGACAATGCTTCGAGCTTTAAGAAGAGTGCATGCACCCGCTCCGTGAGGGCTTTTGCCTGGAGAGGGCTCATTTTGGCCAGTTCCGAGATGTCCGCTCCGGCCATGAAGGATTTCGGACCGGCACCTGTCAAAACAAGCACGCGAATGTCTTCATTCTCCGAAACGGCGTCGAAGGCGTGCCAGAGTTCGTCGATCAGCTCCTTGTTCAGCGCGTTCAGAACCGCCGGCCGATTGAAGGTGATAATGGCAATCCGATCTTTGATTTCAAAAGTGATGGTGCTGTAGCTCATTTCTTTCTCCCCTCTTTTTCTTAATGCGGAAACGGTTGATGATCGGAGAAAACAAAGGCGATAAAACCATAAAGACACAGTGAATATCTACCTTAATGGGTTTCAATGCAATTGACAAGGGGTTTGGCGGCAGAGCGATGGCATATCAGATGTGACGATGTCATCGGGATCGAAAAAGGCTCGATAGCGATCCCGATACCGATAGCGACCCCGAGAAAATGTCGCGCATTATCTGCGCTCCCTCTAATGTTTTCATCCAGAATTGCCCCCTATAAAAATGTGGCGGCGATTGTTTTGAAATTGGCTCAAAAACAAGCGAATATTTTAAGTCGCCTTTTTAAAACAGAACTCATCCTCCAATCGGAGTCTGCGCTTACCTGGATGTTGGACGTTGAGCGTTCATTTCTTTTTACGAGGTTGTCTTGGCCGGTAATATTTTTCGAGCGTTTCGGGACGTGCTCCGAGCAGGTAGCAGGTTAGGAGAAACCAATTCCGAAGTGTGCAATATAAAATACCTTCCGTTTCCCAGCGACGGGGGGAAGTGCTGACTTTGTCCGGAATCAGGTGCACCATGGCGTTCTGTTTTTTTATCCGGCGAATCAATGCGACATCTTCCATAATGGGGATTTCAGGAAATCCCCCTACGCGATGGTACAGGCGCTGGGTCATGAAAACGGCCTGGTCTCCATAAGGAATTCGGGTCAGGCGAGTCCGGATCCGGACAAGGGTTTCGATTAGGCGAAATGCAGGTCGATTTGAAGCGATTCCCAAATTAAAGGCGCCCCAGGCGGCTGAGGTGCCGGAGAGAGCTGCGGAAATTTTCGATAGAGCACCTATTGGCAGGAGGGTGTCCGCGTGCAGAAAGAGAAGAATTCCCCCTGACGCCATAAAGGCGCCCCGGTTCATCTGCGAGGCACGCCCCCTGGGTGCGATGGTGGTTTTGACACGCCGGTCGATGAGGGTTTTGATGGTGCCGCCCGAAGGGTCGCCGTCAACGACAATGATTTCATATGGAGGACTTTCAGACGGATTATTCGAAAATTGTTGCAGGGTCCGGCTAATAATATCCGCTTCGTTTAAAACGGGAATGATGATGGATATTTGCTCTTTTAAGGCGGTGATGGCAGTGTGCCCCCTTTTTACAGGTATTGATTCAGTTTTGCATGAATTCTATCCAACCGTCAACAGCAGCAGAGAAAGCCGGGCACGATTATTTCTCTTGACTCTTTCGGACCTGCGATTATATAGAAATTTATGAAATAAACGCCATTCATAAACTATCGCCTAACCACAAACCTGCTGCCGTTAACCGCGAGACCGGGAGGAATTCGTATGAATCTGGAAAGGAAGCTTGCGGCAAATGAGTTCGTTATTTTGGCTGAAATGGATCCGCCCAAAGGCACCGATGTCACATTGATGGTGGAAAACGCTGTGCGTGTAAAAGGTAAGGTCGATGCTTTTATCGTTCCTGAGATGGGCAACGCGGTCATGCGAATGAGCGCTCTAGGCGCCGCCCTGATTCTTCAAAATAACGGCCTTCAAACGGTGATGCAGGTATGCTGCCGGGACCGAAATCGCCTTGCGCTTCAGGCGGATCTTCTGGCAGCCGGTGCATGCGGTATTGGTAGCATCATGGTGGTGCAGGGAGAGGCGCCGAGCTATGGCGACCATCATCAGGCCAGAGCGGTGTACGATCTGGATCTGATGGCACTATTGGATGCGGTCAAAACACTTCAGGCCGGCAAGGATTTGGCGGGCGTCGATTTGACCGGATCTCCCAGGTTTTTGATGGGTGCCGCCGCGGATGCGGGTGTAAAGGAATCCGCCCTGAACCAGACCCTTGACGACATGCAACGAAAAATAGATGCGGGTGTTCGATTTTTCATTCTCCCACCGGTATTTGATCTTGGGGCGATCGAACCGTTTCTGAGCCGGGCCCGTCAATTGGAGGCCTGTATTATTCCTACCGTTTTATTCCTCAAATCTCTTGGTATGGCCCGGTATATCGTCCGTCATATGCCCCAGGCCCACCTGAGCGATAACCTGATCAAGCGGATCCAGACAGCCCCCGATAAGCTTCAGGAATGCCTGAAGATCGCCTCGGAGGGAATTCTCCGTATCCGGCAGGAGGGCTTTGGAGGTGTCATGCTCTCCACCATGGGGTGGGAGGACAAAATTCCGGATGTTCTGGAACGCGTGGATCGATAGATTTCAATTCCCTTCGGCACTTTTCCGGATCTTTTTTCTTTACAATTAAGATGCCTGTAGACTATCATGTAATTACGAAACTGTAAGGGGTGGACGTATTCCCATTTCCCACGGGAAAATTACAGACGCTGAATGTACGGTTCTCGTCACGCAGATCTCTGGCTATCCTCCTTCTATTCCGCCGCTCGGACTCCCCATTTCAAGCTGATCCACCAGGTATGAGGCAGCCCCTTTTCAGAATTTATATTTTAAGAACTGATATCGGTCGATTCGTTCAATCGGCTGCAGGCAACCGGTCGCCCGCAATTCGACGGATACAAATAGGGAGCGGCGAACGCCATGAAACGGCTTCTTGTTTTAGAGGAAGATACAGCCTGTCAACGGCTTTTGACGGAAACTTTTTCGCCCACGTTCGATATCAGTTTCCAGGATGGCAGGGATGCCCTGAAATCGGCGAAATCGAAACAGTACGATGCAGTTATTTTCGATATGGCCTCCGGGGCCACAGGGGTCATGGAACTGCTTAAAAGCTTCAAGACAGCGATGCCGAACACACCCGTAATTGTCACCAGCCGGAGTGAAACTACAGAACTGGTAGTAAAAACCATAAAGCTGGGCGCCTATGATTTTATTACCAAGCCGTATTCCCTGGCACGGGTGCATCATCTGATCAAGCAGGCACTGGAGGAACGAAGTCAGAAAAACGAGATTGATTATCTGCGACACGAACAGGATGCCGTCTATGATTTCAGCCGCATTGTGGCCGAGAGCCCGGCCATGAAGGCAATTCTGAAAAACCTGGAAAAATTTTCCAAGACCGAGGGCACCATCCTGATGACCGGTGAAACCGGGACGGGTAAAAGTTTTTTATCCGGAAGCATCCATTTCAACAGCCCTCGCCGGGAAAAGCCGTTTGTGAAAGTCAATTGTGCCAATATTCCCGAAACCCTTCTGGAGAGCGAACTTTTCGGCCATGAAAAGGGTGCTTTCACCGGTGCCGACAAGGTCCGGATCGGAAGATTCGAACAGGCCCACGGCGGTACGCTTTTTCTGGATGAAATCGGCGAGATGGGATTGAGTCTTCAGGCGAAAATGCTTCGGATCCTGGAAGACAAAGCTTTTGAGCGGGTCGGCGGGAACCAGACCATTCATTCGGATGTCAGGGTAATCGCCGCTACCAACAGAAATCTACTGCAATTGGTTTCAGAAGGTACTTTTCGGGAGGATCTCTATTACCGGATCAACGTTCTGAACTTGAGTCTTCCTCCCTTGCGGGCGCGCCGTGAATGCCTGGAATCGTTGACATCAATGCTACTCGTAAAAATCTGCCGTTCTTTAGGCAAGAAACCGTTGACCATCACTTCGGCGGCTATGGATGTGATTACTTCCCATGAATGGCCGGGAAATATTCGTCAGCTTGCCAATACGCTGGAACGGGCCGTCATTCTCGAAGAGGGGCCGATGATTCAGGCGGATAGTCTTTTATCACCGGATTCATCATTGCCCAGGCCGAAAGCTGTTGGCCGGCTTTATACGCCACCCACATCCCTGGAGGAAAAAGAAAAAGAGATGATCCGGGAAACGCTGGCCGAATGCCTGTGGATTCAGAAAGATGCCGCTCAGCGCCTGGGAATAAGTCCCAGGGCACTGAATTATAAAATAAAAAAATTCGGTATCACCCATCCCCGCTGGCGAAAGCATAGGGCACAAGACGGCCTGCCAGGTTGATGTCTCCGGATTCATATGGTCTCAAATTACTATATTGTATTTTAATTCAAGTGGTTATGATGCTAAAAATTGTATGCGCCATATAATTACCGTTGGATCTTCGGGGCGATGTGGAAATGCATCGCCCTTTTTGTTGCCTCGGGAAAGGAATTGCCCTTCATTGAAAAAACGATGCAACTAGGCTATATTCTTCCGGGGTGTGTGAAGGATGCCGGATCGAACCCGTCGATATTAAAGAAACTTCAGGTGGTGCTGTCCACAGACCGGGAAATCGGCATGTTTTTCAACCTGAAGAAGCGGCATGTCGGACGATGGCCTGGAACAGGAATTCATGAAGCATATCGCATTTCGGATTATTGTGCTGTGCGTTTTATTGCCCCCCCTATGCTACGGCTTCACGGTCAGGGGGATTGAGCATTATCTGGGGCATAAATATACTCATGATATCGAGCAGGGCTGTGTCGGCGATACGTCTCTTTTGTTTCAGGGAAGTGTCCGGCTGAAAAACGCCGTCGACTCCAATGTCGATCGGTATCTCAAGCGACAGAAACTCCTTTCCTGGGGAGTGCGGGCCACGGTGTGGGTGACGACAGGAAAGGGAGTGCTTCTCTATCCGGCACCCGTGGAAACAGTCACTGCACTACCTCATCCGAACGAAGCACCTGAAATTGCTTCCGAGAACTATTCTCTCCTGCATGACGGATTGTCGGTTACAGTGGATGTCGAACTGTTGTTCGGTCGTTTGCTGCCGAATATCATTTTAGGAACCTACCTGCTGTTGGCGGTAGTGATCCTGTTTGGCACGTATCGCGACGGGATCCGAAAGACGCAGCAGGAGGAAGCGTTCCTGAACGAGAAGATTCAGCGCCTTCAGGGGCAGGAGCAAGCATTTTCCAGGCGACTTGCGGAGCTTAAAGCGGATTGGGAACGTGCTTCCGAGGAAAGGGATCGGTTGGAGAAAACCCTCGAGGCGGAAAAACGAAAGGCCGGAAGCAACGAATCGGAACTATTCAATGAAATCGTTCAACTCGATGAAAAGCTGACGCGGAACCTTCAGCAGCAGACGCAGCAAGAGGAAGAAATAAAGATTCTCAGCGAGAAGATCCGAGATTATGAAGTCGAGCTGAAAAAAACCAGTGCGCAGAAGGGAAAACAAGCCGATGTTATTGCCAGGCGTTTCGGTGCACTTTACAAAAACACCGTTATCCATGAGCGA
Source organism: Desulfobacterales bacterium (assembly GCA_040235505.1). GTDB lineage: Bacteria > Desulfobacterota > Desulfobacteria > Desulfobacterales > JAFDDL01 > JBECKW01. The sequence continues at coordinate 71,446 of JBECKW010000112.1, read as the reverse complement.
GCGCTGGAAGGCTTCACCGCTCTTACGGAAGATATGAGAATCAAGTGTGAAGAGGTTATCCATAGGCTCAACGAAGCACCGGACCAGGTTCCCGTCAAACGGAAAGTATTCAGCGGCAAGGGAAGAGAGACGGTTTTAGAAGTATTGTTTTCATATAACGGCCGCTTGTATTTCAGAAGAACCCGGGAGCAACAGGTGGAAGTCCTTGCCGTCGGAAGTAAGAATACCCAGCAGCGGGATCTCGAATTTATCGACAAGATCTCCAGGAAAATATAGATATGCCCAGTAAGATGTTGAAAGGAACAATCTGGGGACTGGCGGTGCTGCTTCTTTTGTCCGGGGCTTCCATTTTGGTCGCGGTTCATGAACTGGACCGGTATGCATCGACGCCGGCGGCATCTGAAGCCGAGGCCCTCACGTTTGTTGTGCAGCCGGGCCAGGGGGTTTCCGAGATCGCCAGAATGCTTTCAACAGATGGGATTATTTGCCGGCCTGTGGAATTTCGAATTTTTTCCCGGCTGAACAGGTTCGATAAAAAAATCAAAGCCGGAGAATATCGGCTCTCCGCCGCCATGAGTCCCTCCGAGATTCTGGAAAAGCTGGTGAAGGGCGATGTGGTGCTCTACCGCCTGACCGTACCCGAAGGCTATACCATGGCCCAGATTGCGGATCTGGTGGAAGCAAGCGGCATTACGGATCGGGCCGCATTCCTGGAAGCCCTCTCGGACAGGCGGTTGTTGCATGAACTGGGCATCGAGGCGGAAAGCTTCGAGGGATATCTTTTCCCGGACACCTATTTTTTCCCGAAAGGAACACCTGCTGAAAAAATAATTTCCACCATGGTGGCCCGATTCCGAACCGTCTTCACCCCACGGCGTGTTGAACGGGCGAGGCAGCTCGGTTTTTCGGTTCATCAGGTGGTCACCCTTGCCTCCATGATTGAAAAGGAGACCGGAGATGCCCGGGAAAGGCCTCTCATCTCCTCCGTATTTCATAACCGCCTGAAGCGCGGCATGCGGCTCGAATCCGATCCGACGGTCATTTACGCAATTAAGAATTTCGACGGGAACCTTACCCGGAAGCAGCTTTCCGAAAAAACTCCCTATAACACATACCGGATCAAGGGGCTTCCGGCAGGACCCATCGCCAATCCCGGGGAAGCGGCCATTGAAGCGGCGCTTTATCCCGCCGATACGGACTATCTTTATTTTGTTGCCAAAAAAGACGGAACCCATCAGTTTTCGACCAACATAAAGGATCATAATCGGGCGGTGGCGAAATATCAGCTGAAGAAATGAGAGGATGTAGCCCATGGAACCCTATACCCCGGAGCTGGTCGCAGGCCAGCGGTTGATGGTCGGCTTTGACGGCCTTGTGCTTTCAGATGATGTGAAATACCTCATCGACACCCTTAAAGTCGGCGGCCTGATCCTTTTTAAGCGGAACATCTCCTCACCGAAGCAGATCGCCTCCCTCTGCGCCGATGCCCAGGCCCATGCCGATGCATGCGGGCAGCCGCCGCTTCTGATTGCAATCGACCAGGAGGGAGGACAGGTAGCCCGGCTTGGCCCACCGTTCACGCAGTTCCCCGGCAATCCGGTCATGGAAAGCATTTCGGATGCCGACACCTTTGCAGACGTCTGCGCCCGGGAGCTTTCCGGGGTCGGCATCAACATGAATATGGCGCCGGTGCTGGATGTCTGCCCTGAAGCTGGGGAAAGCATCATGTCCGGCAGGTCGTTCGGGAGTGATCCGGCTCGGGTTTCGGAAATGGGTGAGCATGTGATTCGCGGGCTTCAGAAGTCGGGGATCATGGCCGTGGCAAAGCATTTTCCGGGGATCGGGCGGACCACCCTGGACTCGCACCTGGATCTGCCGACGCTTGCGGCAGAGAAGGAGATTCTTAGCGCAGCGGACATCAAGCCGTTTCTGGCGGCCGTTTCCTGCGGTGTGGCGGGAGTCATGCTTTCGCATATCCGGTATTCGGCCATCGACGCTGAGTGGCCGGCCAGCCTTTCGCCGAATATCACTCGCTTGTGGCTTCGGGAAGAACTTGGGTATAACGGTGTCGTGATGACCGATGATCTGGATATGGGGGCGGTCATCAAGCACTTCGATATCCGGACAGTGGTCCGGCAGGTAATGGCGGCAGATGTGGATATCGCCCTTATCTGTCACCGGAGTCAACGCATGGAGGAGGCGCTTGATGAAATGCTTCGTGCCTTTACGGAGTCCCCGGAAGCAGCAGCGGAGGCACGGCGGTCGGCGGAGAGAATCCTGAAGTTAAAAAAAGCTTATTTGGCAAGTGCCATGCGGGAGTAGACATCCGCATTCAAGGCCGCCGCCTCACCCCTTGTAAGATGCCAATAGGCCACCGCACCAATCATGGCGGCATTGTCTCCGCAGAGCGATTTGGGGGGAAGATGCACCCGGAGTTTTCTTTTTTCGGCGTTCCGACAGATTTTCTCCCTCAGACGTTCATTGGCGGCCACACCGCCGACAATCGCTATATGCGTGCAATTTCTATCGGCGGCGGCCTGTATCAGTTTATAAGAAAGCACATCCACCGCAGCCTCCTGGAATCCGGCGGCAATATCCGGTATTTCATCCCGGTAGCTTTCCGGATGGGTTTGGATGTACCGGTTGACCGCGGTTTTAAGGCCGCTGAAGCTGAAATCGAATTCGGTTTTGTCCAGATACGGCCTGGGGAATCTGATTTTTTTCGGGTTTCCTTTTGTTGCCAGCCGGTCGATGATCATGCCACCCGGATACCCCAAACCCAGCATCTTGGCCACTTTGTCATAAGCCTCTCCGGCCGCATCGTCCCGGGTTCTACCCATGAGTTCATAGTCGGTATGGTTTTTTACATGATAAATGCTGGTGTGCCCCCCGGAGACCAGCAGCACCACGAAGGGAAACGCCGGAGGATCGGGTGTTAGAAATATGCTGTTGATATGGCCCTCCAGGTGGTCCACGCCGACCCATGGAATTCCCAGCGCGTAGGCGGCGGCTTTGGCAAAGGAAAAGCCCACCAGGAGCGATCCCACCAGCCCGGGCCCCTGGGTGGCGGCGAGGGCATCGACCTGGGTAAAATCCATTCCGGCTTCACCCAGTGCGGTCTCCACCACCGGCACGATGGCCTCCATGTGTTTTCGGGAGGCGAGTTCCGGCACAACCCCTCCATAGGGGTGATGCACCTTTATCTGGGAGGATACCACTGAAGAAAGAATCTGGGTGCCGTCTTTTACGACGGCCGCAGCGGTTTCATCGCAGGATGTTTCTATGGCTAAGATGATCAAGGCTCTTCCACATCCTTCAGGTGAATGACGAATTTTTTGACAAACATATCATACTTGCTGCAATCGGAGGAGATTGTTGAAAGGGTGTTCCGGGTCATGTGGTTGAAGGAAATGACAAGGCCTCCCGGGCGATATTTGGCAACCAGTTTGGGGATGTCCTTGTATTTTCCCAACACGGTGTAGCCCATCAATTTCTTGCCGGTTTTCAGATCATCATCGTCGATGAACCCCAGGGGCTTCATGCCCAGCCGTTTGTTGTTCAGGAATTCTCTGAGCAGAATTTCTCCGCCGCGGCCGGCGCCGTAAATAAAAATCCCCGGGCCGCACAAGGTTTTTCGCTTGAGGGTATCCTGAAAGAAGCGGAAGGATCCCCGGGTTCCCAGCAGCAGGCTGGTGGTGAGCAGCCAGTCGATCACAAAAACGCCTTTGGAAAATCCTTCGAACCGGTAAATATAGGTTACCACCACCACCGAAAGAATCGTTGCCAGGGAAGACGCCTTGAGATAGACGAACACATCGTTTGTGCTCATGCATCCCCAGATACCCCTGTAAACGCCGAGGATGAAAAAGATCAGCATCTTGCAGGCGATAATCGCGGGAAGAGATTGCAGGAAGGGGGTAAAAAACTTCACGAACTCGGATTCATTAAATCGGAGCCGGTAAGCAAGATAGTAGGAAAACGCCACCAATGCAAAGTCCAATATCACCAGAAGAATTTGCTTTTTATGAGTCAGTTCCATCAGGACGGGGGTATAGGAGTGATCCCGGAGAAGAGAAAATTCTTTTTCCGGATAGACCCGAAGCTGGGCCAGATAAATCCCCATGAGAAGGAATGCCAGTATCACCGGGATGATGACCGCAGGTGACGTCATACTGTCGCTTCTGCTGACAAACAGCGCTGCAAACCCCGAGGTGATCCCCGTAAGATACAGGAACATCACGGCGCCGCGTTCCGAAAGCCCCATGAGTACCAACCGGTGGGAAGTATGATCCTTGCCGCCCATGGATGCCTTCCGGCCGCTCAGGATCCGAATCAGGGTTACCAGGGTGGTGTCCAGGATGGGGACCATGAGTGCAAGTACCGGGACCGAATATGCCGCCATCGGCGTGATCGCATGCATCTGGGCGAAATACAGGGCCAGCACCGAAATACTGTAACCGATGATCAGACTGCCGCTGTCCCCCATGAAAATGGATGCGGGAGAGAAATTATAGAATAAAAAGGCGGCCAGGGGGGCGGCGACAATCAGTGTCGTCTGGCAAGCACTGGAAGAAAACCCGCAGAAAATTACCGCTAGAAATGCGGCGGCAATAAGTCCGATGCCGGAACACAGGCCGTCCATATTGTCGATGAGATTGAAAGCGTTGGTGATGCCCACGATCCAGACGATACTCAGCAAGGTATCGAGCGTCATGGAAGAGAGCCAATGGAGCCGGAATCCGAGAAACGTCGTAAAGGAGGCCACCAGGATCTGGCCCACCAGTTTTGTGTGGGGCTTGATGTTGATAAAATCATCCAGCAGACCCAGTAGAAAAATTACCGTAACCCCTATCAATAGGACGGCGGTAAAGGACATATTTGAGATTGTTTTTGGGGCTCCCGTCAGGATACCTGCCATGGGGGCGAAATCCGCCTTGATAAAAAGCGGCAGGGCGATGGCGATATAAATTGCAATCCCGCCCATGAGGGCCGTGGGTTTTTGGTGCCAGCGGTCTTTCGTGGGATGGGCGACCCACCCCTTTTTGGATGCCAGGCACCGGACCAGAGGCGTCAGGGCGATACACAACAGAAAGGCAAAAGATGGTAGTAGAAAGTACATTTTATTGTTCCGTAACCGTGTCCGAAAATCCTATTAAAGAACGTCCACAGGCAGGTTAAGTTACGGGAGGGGGCTTACACCCATTTTAGTTTTTCTTCGGATTCTTTTCTTTCGGCTATTTCGCCGATGGCAAAAGCTTTTTCGTTCATGGCATTCAGGCGTTCAAGTACTTCCTGGACCGAGTCTTCCGGCACGACCATGATCAATCCGATACCGTTGTTGAAGGTCCTCATCATCTCGTTTTCGGCAATGTTTCCGCCTTCTTTCAGAAATGTGAAGATCGGCGGCGTCTCCCAACTGCCCTTTTGGATTTGAACCTGGCAGGCGTTGGGGATGATGCGAATAATATTATCCGGAATGCCTCCGCCGGTGATATGGGCCATGCCTTTTACCGGAAGATCACGAATAACGCTCTGGATCGTCTCGGCATAAATTTTAGTAGGTGTCAGGAGCTCTTCTCCAAGTGTTTTTCCCAGTTCGGGAACATGGGTATCGAAATCCATTTTCAGAATGTCAAAGCAGACCTTCCGGGCCAGGGAGTAACCGTTGCTGTGAAGACCGCTGGAGGAGATACCGATCAGGCGGTTGCCCATGTGAATGTCCGATCCGTCGATAATCCGATCGTTATCCACCACGCCCACGGTAAACCCGGCAAGATCGTATTCATTGGTGGTATACATCCCCGGCATCTCGGCTGTTTCGCCGCCGATAAGTGCGCACTTGGCAATCTTACAGCCCTCTGCGATGCCTTTAATGATTTCAGCCGCCACATTGGTATCGAGTTTCCCCATGGACAGGTAGTCGAGAAAGAAGAGGGGCTTGGCACCTTGTACGGCAATGTCGTTTACGCACATGGCCACCAGATCGATACCGACGGTGTCGTGCCGGTTCATCATGAAAGCGATTTTCAGCTTGGTGCCCACACCATCGGTGGAACTGACCAGTACCGGGTTCGAATAGTTGGCGGCATTGAGGGCAAACATCCCCCCGAATCCTCCGATTTCGCTCATGACCCCCGAACGGGTGGTTTCTCCTGCGATCGACTTGATGGTATCAACGAATTTATTGGCTTTATCAACATCAACGCCGGCATCGGCGTATGTGATGTGTTGCGGCATGCTCAGTTCCTCCATAACGTCTAATCATTCCATAACAATCAGAAGAAATTAGACCGCTTTCACCCAAAAGTCAAAACAATTTTTTTTGACATTATCGCTTAGGTATTGTAATTAAAAAGACTTTTAGAATAACTACACAAGGCTGAAGACTCAAGGCTGAAGACTGAAGGTATAGCAAGATCTGCTTTTATTCGTTATTTTCTCTCAGTCTTCGGCCTTCAGCCTTCAACCTCACCAACAAGGGTGCACAATGAAGAACTTCGCAAGATTGGACCGGCTTCCGCCCTATGTATTCGCCACGGTCTCGGAACTCAAAATGGAAGCCAGGCATTCGGGCATCGATATTATTGACATGGGAATGGGCAACCCGGATATGGGAACCCCGGATCATGTCGTGGACAAACTGGTGGAGGCCGCAAAGAAATCCCATAATCACCGCTACTCTGCCTCCATGGGGATTAAAAAACTCCGAATGGCCATTGCGGACTGGTACAAACGCAGATATGACGTGGATATCGATTATGAAAGCGAGGCCATCGTCACCATCGGTGTAAAAGAGGGAATGAGCCATTTGGTGCTGGTCACCATCCGCCCGGGGGATGTGGTGTTTACCCCCACCCCCACTTACCCGATTCATCCCTATTCCGCCATTATCGCCGGCGGGGATGTCCGGGGCATTCCGGTCGGACCGGACCAGGATTTTTTCGACAACCTGGTCCAGGCAACACGTCAGATGTGGCCGAAACCGAAATTGCTGATTATCAGCTATCCCCACAATCCCACCACCGAGGTGGTGGATTTGGCATTTTTTGAAAAAATCGTCGCGTTTGCCAAGGAACACAACATCCTGGTGATTCATGACTTCGCCTATGCCGACCTGACGTATGACGGTTACAAGGCCCCCAGTTTCCTTCAGGCCAAAGGGGCGAAAGACGTTGGGGTCGAATTTTTTTCACTATCCAAGAGCTACAATATGGCCGGTTGGCGGGTGGGTTTCTGCGTCGGAAACCGCGAAACCGTGGCCGCCCTGAAGCGGATCAAGAGCTACCTGGATTACGGTATATTTCAGCCGATCCAGATCGCCTCCATCATTGCCCTGAACGGGCCCCAGGAACCGGTGGAAGAGATCCGGCTTACTTACAAGGAACGCAGGGATGCGCTGATTTCAGGACTGAACAGAATCGGGTGGCCGGTGGAAAGCCCCAAGGGCACCATGTTCGTCTGGGCGAAGATTCCCGAAAAATTCTCCCACATGAAGTCCGTTGAGTTTTCGAAAATGCTGATAAACGAATCCCAGGTGGCGGTATCCCCCGGCCTGGGATTCGGCGAATACGGCGATGATTATGTCCGTTTTGCCTTGATTGAAAATCCCATGCGTATCAATCAGGCGATCCGCGGGATACGAAAGATTATGTAAAAGGAGTTTCAGGAAATGCGTAAGGTCAATATCGGGCTTCTCGGGTTCGGAACGGTGGGCACGGGGGTTGCCAAAATTCTTCTTGAGAAAAAGGAGCTTATTCAGCAACGGGTCGGCGCGGAACTGGTATTGAAGCGGGTTGCCGATATCGACATTGAAACCGACCGGGGCGTTCGTTTGGATCCGGGCGTTTTGACCACCGATGCCGAAAGCGTGCTCACGGACCCCGATATCGATATCATTCTGGAAATGATCGGAGGGGAAGGGATCGCCAAAAAATTCATTTTCCGGGCCATCGAAAACGGAAAGCATGTGGTGACCGCCAACAAGGCGCTTCTGGCCCGGGAAGGCAATGCCATTGTGAAGGCCGCCGGGGCAAAGGGCGTGGACCTGGCCTACGAGGCAAGCTGCGGGGGCTGCATGCCCATCATCAAGAGTTTTCGCGAGTCCCTGGTGGGAAACCGTATCGAGTCCATGATCGGCATTCTGAACGGCACCTGCAACTATATCCTTACCAAAATAACCGCGGACGGCAGCACCTTCGAGGATGCCCTGGCCGAGGCCCAGGCGAAAGGCTATGCCGAAGCAGATCCGACCCTGGATATCGAGGGGGGGGATACGGCCCACAAGCTTGCCATCATGACGGCGTTGGCCTCTGGCATGACCATTAATCTGGATGATTTCTATGTCGAGGGGATTTCCAGAATCACCCCCCTGGACATTCAATTTGCCGGCCAGTTCGGTTACCGGATCAAGCTCCTTGCCATTGCCAAAAACAAGGGGACGGCCGTGGAATCCCGTGTGCACCCCACCATGATTCCGGTGGGAAACCTCATGAGCAATGTCGGCGGCAGCCTGAACGCACTCATGATCACCGGTGATGCGGTGGGAGAGATGATCTTAAACGGCCACGGCGCCGGCATGCTGCCCACGGCAAGTGCCGTTGTGAGCGATATCGTCGATATTGCCCGAAACATTCTCTGCGGGGTTTCGGGCAGGGTTCCCATGCTTTCCTACCAGCCGGAACATATCCGGACGATTCCAGTGCTTCCCATTGACGAGATCGAAACCCAGTACTATTTCAGGTTCTCGGCCCAGGATCAGCCCGGCGTGCTCTCCAAAATCGCCGGTATTCTCGGCCGTTACGGCATCAGCCTGAAGTCCGTGCACCAGGAAGGACGTGAGACCGAGGGGCCGGTTCCCATCGTCATGTTCACCCACCGGGCCAAGGAGGCGGATGTCAAAAAAGCCATGGCTGAAATATCCCGGCTCGATGTCGTGGGCGACCGCCCCATGGTTATCCGGATTGAGGATGAGGATGGGGAATAATAGAGGCCGGAGATCAGGGGTCAGAAGTCAGAGGCCGTGAGAAGCTGATGGCTCATAGCTGATAGAAAAAACAAAGAAAGAGATAATAATGCAACTGATTTGTTCGGATCTGGAAGGGGTATTTGTTCCGGAAATATGGATCAACGTAGCGGAAAAAACCGGTATCGAAGAGCTTCGGGTCACCACCCGGGATATCTCCGATTACGACCTGCTGATGAAACAGCGGCTTGGCATCCTGGAGACCCACAACCTGAAGTTGAAGGACATTCAGGATGTCATCGCCACCATGGACCCTCTGCCCGGGGCGCCTGAGTTCATGAACTGGATGCGGCAGCGCACCCAGGTGGTTATTGTTTCAGACACCTTCACCCAATTTGCAGCCCCCCTGATGGAAAAACTCGGGTGGCCCACCCTGCTGTGCAACACTCTGATTATCGACGATGTCGATCATGTCGCCGACTACCGGCTGCGGCAGAAAGACGGGAAGCGAAAGGTGGTGGAAGCGTTTTCATCCCTGAATTACGAGGTGATTGCCATGGGCGATTCCTATAATGATATCACCATGCTCAAGACGGCGGCCCACGGCATTTTATTTCGTCCGCCTTCGAACGTCATCGAGGAATATCCGGAATTTCCCGTGACGCAGGATTACAACCAGCTCAGGGAAGTATTGGACACTCTCTTGAAATCATCAATATGAAACCAGTATCCAACCAAACCACCTACCGCGTTATATACGGTGACACGGACCTGATGGGGGTGGCCTATTACGCCAATTATCTCAGATGGTTTGAAATCGGTCGGAACGAACTGTTGCGGTCCGTGGGGCTTCCCTACACGGAAATCGAACGGCAGGGGGTGATGCTGCCGGTGTCCGAGGCGAACTGCAAATATATTTCCTCCGTGTGCTACGATGACGAGATCATTATCGAAACTACCCTGGATCCCTCGGTGCGAAGCGGTCTCAAAATAGACTACGTGATCTACCGGAAGGAAGATATGCGCATCGCTGCCAAGGGACACACCCTGCATGCCTGCCTGGGAAAGGACGGACGGGTGATACGGCCGCCTGCCTTCATCACGGGACCGCTAAAAAAAGCATCCCGGACGGATTCCTGATGCCATGGCCTGGATTCGGGAAACATCCGAAGGCGTCCTGATTTCCCTGCTGATTCAACCCCGGGCGTCAAAAAATGAAATCACCGGCCTCCAGGGCGACAGTCTGAAGGTTCGGCTGACAGCCCCCCCGGTGGAGGGGGCCGCCAACAAGATGTGCGTCGCCTTTCTTGCCAAGTGCCTCGGCACTTCCAAATCGACCCTCGAAATCGTCTCCGGGCAGTCGTCCCGCCAGAAACAGGTGCTGGTTCGCGGTGGCGGTCTCGGGGATATCAAAACCGCCCTCGAAAAAGCCATGAAATAAAAACCCCCTTGACAGGCGCCCGCTTTTCATTTAGAACCTCCCTTACCTGATGCGGGGTGGAGCAGTCTGGTAGCTCGTCGGGCTCATAACCCGAAGGTCGTTGGTTCGAATCCAGCCCCCGCTACCAAATAAAATCAAGGGGTTATGATGAAAATCTTAACCCCTTTATCTTTGGTAATAAATCTCATACCCAACACTATGCCCAACAACAAAAATAGAAATCCGTATAAAACAGAGTAAACCCAAGTAAATTACAAAAGACACATTTTGCTGCGTAAAATCCCATTCCGCGCGACACTATTTTTTTGCATACCTTGCCACAAACTTCTCCAGCCCACCCTCTTGTCCCGGAGGCAGGGATAAAAACCGGCCGACCCATCGTCTCATCACCACTTTTACGAATAGATGCTGTCGCGGCGTGACTAATTTACACTTTAATTACAAAAAACCTCCATGGCTAAATAACCTCTTTACATATCGAGAATACAAGTATCTGAAAGGGGGCGGTCATGTGAAAGCCTTCCAGTCGGAATCCTCCACGACTGTCCCCCTACTCATCATCCGGAGGCAATATGAATAAACACTTGTTCGTTATTATCCGGTTAATTGTGGTGACAGGGTTCCTGTTTGTTGCGGCCGCTCCGGGTCCAGCATCTGCGGCAGACAGGCCCATTGAACTTACCTTTTCTTATCATGCGCCTCCCCAGGCGTCCCTGACAAAGGCGATTCTTGAACCTTGGGCCAACGACATTGAAAACGCTGCGGGCGGCAGAGTAAAAATCATACGGCATCCGGGTGGAACGCTGGTGAAGGGCCCGGATGCATACGATGCCGTCGCCACAGGGCTCTGTGACATTGCCCTGATTGACCCCGAAGAGAACCCGGGCAGATTCCCACTGGCCGCTGTCAACAGCCTGCCCTTCATGTACCCGGACAGCGAGACCGCCGGCATCGTGGCCCACCAGCTGCTTGTGAAATACTGCGCGAGCACCGAATTCCGGGAAGTCAAACTGATGATCATGGCGCCCATACACAGCATGCAGTACCTGGGGCGGAAAGAGGTTGCCGTGCTGTCTGATTTTAAAGGCATGAAGATCCGTTCCTCCGGAAAAATCGAGGCCCATACGGTTCAGGCCCTTGGGGCGGTCCCGGTTAATGTCGGGACCGGGGAACTCGCTGCCGCGCTGGATAAAAGAGTGGTGGACGGCTGTTTCTTCACGTTTGCCGGCTCGCTTGCTTTCGGGGTCAAGGATGTCACCCAGTTCCGTACCCAGGGCAATATTTTCCCCAAAGTTTTTATGGTCGCCATGAACAAAGACGCCTTTAACAGGCTGCCGGATGATATCCAGAAAATATTCATGGAATACGCCACCGTCCAGGCGACCCAACGCTACGCCGCCGCCCACATGGTCATGGAAAACAGTGCGAAAGCGGCTATTGTCGGATTTGACCAGAAAGTGGGCAACCCGCCTTTTATCGTTCTGTCCGACACGGAGAGAAACAAATGGAAAGAGGCCTGCAAGGGCGTCTGGGATGAATGGGTCGCCGAGATGGCAAATAAGGGACTGCCCGGCAGAATCGTGCTGAATGACGCACTTGACCTTGTTGAGATGGCCAGAGGACTCAGGTGAAAAATGGAGGCGGTCGACATGTTTAAAGGGACGGCGAATAACATGAAAAAGGTCATTGCGCCCGTGAGCCGTTTTTTGAACAATATCAGTCTTGCGGTGCTTGCAGGCCTGATGCTTATAGTGGTTGCCGACGTGCTTCTGCGGCGTCTGTTCAATGCCCCCATCCTGGGCGCGCATGATATCACCTCCATCGGTTTTTCGCTGGTAGTCTTTCTACCCATGGGTTGGTGTGCGCTGATGGATCGCCATGTGGATTTGACAGTTTTGGTAAACAGACTGCCTGAAAAACCAAGGCGATTCATCGAAGCCTGCATTCTGTTTATGACAACAGCAACACTGGGCGTTGTATGCTGGCAGCTGATGAGGCAGGGCATTCGGCTTCAGACAATGAACGCCGAAACCTCGGTACTGGGGATCCCTCTTTATCCTTTCGTGTATCTATCTACCCTGAGCATGGCGATGATGACGCTGGCGTTTTTTATCAACTTCCTGTCGGCGATGGGCAGTATGATGGAGAATAACCGTTGAATATATCACCCGTTGAAATAGGCTTTCTGATGACCGCCCTGGCGGTCATCCTCATGTTTTTAAGGATGCCCATCGGCGTGAGCATGCTTCTGGCCGGTTTTCTCGGTTTTGCCTGGATTCGCGGGTTTCCGGCGGCGCAATCGGGGCTCGGCATTATTGTATGGCGGCAGGGGCTGAACGATATTCTGATTGTCATCCCGCTGTTTACGTGGATGGGAATGCTGGCATCACGCGGGGGAATCAGCAAGGATGCTTTTTCTTCCCTCTACCGATGGGTCGGTCATCTCCCCGGCGGGCTGGCAATGGCCTGCACCGGCGCCTGTGCAGCCTTCGGCGCCGTGTGCGGCAATCACATCGCAACCGCAGCCACCATGGGATCCGTGGCGTTGCCGGAAATGAGAAAGTACAAGTATTCCGATTCGTTCTCCCTTGGCTGCATCGCCGCCAGCGGCAATCTGGGCATCATGATCCCGCCCAGTGGCGCTTTCATCCTTTACGGTTTTCTTACGGAAACTTCAATCGCTTCGCTTTTTATTGCCGGTATTTTGCCGGGCCTGCTGCTGACCGTTTTGTTGTGTATCCAAATCTACCTTCAATGCAAGTTCAATCCCGAACTCGGTCCTGCCGGACCGAAATTCAGCTGGAAGGATAAAGGGAAGAGCATTAAAGGATTATGGGCTATTTCAGTCTTGTTCCTGCTGGTCATGGGGGGTATTTACTTCGGAATATTCACTCCCACGGAAGGTGCCTCCTGCGGTGTGTTTGTGGTTTTGATCATCGGGATCGCAAACCGGAAGCTGAAATGGAAAACCTTTGTCGATTCCCTGCGGGAAACGATGTTCGTCAGCGCCATGATCATGCTGATGATCATCGGGGCCATGTTCTTTGGCGCATTTACGACCTCCTCCCAGATACCGAACGCATTATCCAACCTCGTATCGACGCTCGCAATCAATCGTTATGTCGTCATGGGTATTATTCTGCTAATTTACCTTCTGGCGGGTTTTGTGTTGGACATTTACGCGATTCTGGTAATTACCCTTCCAATTTTCTTTCCCATTGTTAAAGCGCTTGGCTTCGATCCGCTTCACTTTGGTGTCATGGCGGTATTGACGGTGATGCTCGGCTCCATCAGCCCACCGTTCGGGATCGTGGTTTTCGCCATCGGCGGCATGAACAAGGAAATACCGATCCATCAAATCTTCAAGGGCGTTTTGCCTTTTTTTATTACCATGTTTATCGGCCTTATACTGATTTTATTTCTACCTGTGATCACCACATTTTTGCCGGACTGCATGTTCCCTTATCGGTGATGCAAGATAGCTCGCTCAATAAAATCAGCCGGTCCGACAAAGCAACAGATTTCTTTCCCGAACAGATAAAGCCATAACAGCACGGTCATCCAGTGTATGGCGACTGTCACGTAAGGTTCTGTGATGGGCTGAGGGGAAGAGCTCCATGTCTACTCGACTTTTGCCTCTTTTCCATTAGTTTGTATTTAATCCCTTATTTTATTTACTTTTTTTACGGGTAGATGGCAATATTAGATGTGGATGCATTTGTTGTTTTTAGGTTGTTATGCCAAACTATATTTAGGTTATCATGCTGTGTTAGCTTTAGGGTTTTGGGTTGCTCTTGATGCCGCTGGACGCTTTTTAACTGAAGGAGGCGTACTTAGGGGGCACCTCCTCATTTGAATAAACGGAATGTGCGGGTGCCATAAAAATACCAACGGCCCGGATTTATTCCGGGTCTTTGGTATTATCGATTGACAACCAACGGCCATTTCGGCAGATACTAGTAAATACGGCACCGACAGAAAGCTCGTTTTCGACTTTTAACAACCGGGGGACGATAACTTCCATGCATGAAATGGGGATCGCCATGCAGATCGTGGAAATTGCCGCGGCTTCGATCCCGAGCGACCTGACCGGGTCCCGGATCGAAATCGTCAACCTGAAAATCGGCAAACTCTCCGCCATTGTCGCCGACAGCCTGCGGTTCTGCTTCGAGGTGGCGACCAGAGATACGCCGTTGGAGGGCTCCCGTCTTCATATCACGGAAGTTCCGGTTCGGGCGCATTGCAATGCGTGCCGCAACGAGTGGAGTATTGAAGCGCCGGATTTCACCTGCCCTGCCTGCCGCAGCGGCGACATCCGCCTGCTGTCCGGTCGCGAACTGGATATCGAATCAATCGAATTGTCGGAAGAGGAATCCTGATATGTTTCAAAACGGCTTCAAAGTCTTCAGGGCGCATCACCATAAAACAGATCACCACGGAGGCCCTTCGGTGGACGTTCCCCGGAAAACCCATGCCGGCAGCGGGCGTGAAGTCAAGGTCGTACGGCGCGTGCTGGAAGCAAACGACATGATGGCGGCAGCAATCCGAAAACGCTTCGCTGAAAACCGGGTCTTCGTGCTCAACCTGATGAGTTCCCCCGGCTCCGGTAAAACCACTCTCCTCGAGAAGAGCTTGAAGCTCTTGATGGCGGAATTCCGCTGCGCCGTGATCGTGGGCGATATCTGCACCTCTGCGGATGCGGACCGTCTGGCCGTGAGCGGGGCCCCCGTGGTGCAGATCAATACCGACGAATTCGGCGGCGACTGTCACTTGGCCGCCCATGTCATCGAAAAGGCCCTGGAGGAGTTGAACCTGGAAAATGTGGACCTGCTTATCGTGGAAAACATCGGCAACCTGGTCTGCCCGGCGGAATTCGATATCGGCGAAGACAGGCGGGTGGTGATTTTGAGCGTCACCGAGGGCGAAGACAAACCCATCAAGTACCCCCTCATGTTCCGGGAGTGCCACGCGGCCCTGCTTAATAAAATCGATCTTCTGCCGCACCTCGACTACGATGTGAAACTGGCCGAGGACAATATCCTGCGAGTCCATCCCGGCATGCCGGTTTTTAAAACATCGGCCAGGACCGGAGAAGGGCTCGAACCCTGGCTCGAATGGGTCCGGTCCCATGCCCGGGAAAAATTGAAATAATCCTCATCCGGTTCTTTCATTGAAGTATTTTTCGACGGAGCCAAGCTCAAAATGTTTTGAACCAGTCCATTGAAATTGGCTCGACGGCCTTCTTTTTTGTTGGTATGATTTTCGCCATCCACGGCTCATAAGGACTTTTTGTCATGTGCATCGCCATTCCTTCAAAAATTGTTTCCATTGACCGGAAGACGGCCGTTGTCGACGTGGACGGCGTTCGCCGGGAGGCAAGCCTGGTACTGGTCTCCGACGCATCGGTGGGTGATTACGTGATTGTTCATGCTGGATTTGCCATTCAGATTCTAGATGAAGCGGCCGCAAAGGAGTCTCTGTCGCTGCTCAGGGAGGCGGCGGCGATCTCCGATGAGGGGGCCGGGAAGAAAACGCGTTGAAGCGGAGCGTGCCCATGGCACCGAATATCGCAAAATGTCTGTCTGTACGTGGAACGATCCAAGGCGTCGGGTTCAGGCCCTTTGTGTTTCAACTGGCGACCCGCCTGGATCTCGGTGGGATGGTATCGAATACCAGTGAAGGGGTCGCAATCCATGTCGAGGGAGCCCGGGCCGCCGTCGACATATTCTGCAAGATCCTGAAAAAAGAGCCGCCACCGCTCTCACACATCACCGCTATCTCGAGCAAGGCCGTTTCTCCTGAAGGTGTCACGGGCTTTTCAATCGGAGAGAGCGTCTCCCATCTCGAAAAAGCGGCATTCATCCCACCGGATGTGGGGGTCTGCGACAATTGTCTTTCGGAGCTTCGTGATCCCCGGGACCGGCGCTATCGATATCCCTTCATCACTTGTACCCATTGCGGTCCCCGGTATTCCATCATCGAGGATCTTCCCTATGACCGGCCGCTGACCATGATGAATGCCTTCCCCATGTGCAAGGCCTGCCGGGCCGAGTACGAGGATCCCGCCAGTCGCCGGTTTCATGCGCAGCCCATCGCCTGCCCGGACTGCGGCCCCAGGGTTTTCCTTTATGATGCGGGGCGGCGCCTCGTACCGGGCCCGGATCCGATTCTGGAAGCCCGGGATCTTCTGAAGTCCGGCCACATCTTGGCGATCAAGGGGCTCGGCGGTTTTCACCTGGCTGTGGATGCACTGAACGACGACGCCGTCAAAAGGCTTCGAGACCGGAAAAAGCGCCCGGACAAACCCCTGGCGATCATGTCACCCTCCCTTGCGGAAATCACCCGCTATGCGATGGTATCGCCCGGTGAGGCGAAAACGCTGCAGGCCCATACGAAACCCATTGTACTTCTCAAAAAAAAATCCCCCTGCCTTCTGTCCGAAGCGGTGGCCCCGGGAAACCGGCGTGCGGGCGTCATGCTGCCCTACACACCCCTGCATTATCTTCTGACCGAAGGGACCACGGCCCTGGTGATGACCAGCGGAAATGCGGTGGGAAGTCCGGTTGAAAAGGACACGGACCGGGCCTTTGCCTCCCTTTCCGGAGTTGCTGATTACTTCCTGGTCCATGACCGGATGATTTATCAGCGTTGCGATGATTCAGTCGTTCAGCATGTGGGCGGAGGATCTCGAATGGTGCGTCGTGCCAGGGGATTTGCCCCGTCGCCGATTCGGTTGAAAAACGCGATGCCCCAGGTGCTGGCCGTGGGAGGAGAGCTCAAAAACACGATCTGCCTCACCCGGCAGCAGTACGCCTTTTTGAGTCAGCACATCGGAGACATGACGGATGCGGACACTTTCCGCGTTTTTGAAGAGACCGTCCATCACATGAAGCATGTCCTCGGAATTTCTCCGGAATGCGTTGCCCATGATCTTCATCCCGATTTCGAGACCACCCGGTATGCGCAGCATCTCTTCGGGGTTGAAAAAATCGCCGTGCAGCACCATCATGCCCATGTGGCCGCCTGCATGGCCGAACACCATCTAACGGGGCCGGTGATCGGTCTTGCCCTGGACGGCAGCGGTTACGGCGGCGACGGGGCCGTGTGGGGGGGAGAGGTGCTGGTCGCCGATACCACCCGTTTTCACCGTGCCGCCCACCTCGACTATGTGCCGATGCCGGGAGGGGATGCCGCTGTCCGTGAACCGTGGCGGATGGCCCTGGGTTATTTGCACCATGCCTATGGCAGCGGGTTTCGGGATCTCGACCTGGCGATGCTTGGAATGCTCGATGCCGAGGCTGTCGCAATGACGGAAAAAATGATATCCGGGAAGGTAAATACGCCCCTCACCTCCAGCCTGGGCAGGCTCTTTGACGGTGTGGCGGCCCTGACGGGCCTTCGACAGCGGGTGACCTTCGAAAGCCAGGCCGCCATGGAACTCGAAGCGGTGGCGGGTACCCGGTTATTTAATGGGGGCCCCCGGTATCCCTATGACATCCATGGGACGCCCGGCGCCGTGCGGCATGTGGGGCTCGGCCCCCTGATCCGCGCGGTCACCGAAGATGTGATGTCCGACGCGCCTCGGCGGGAAATCAGCCGGCGGTTTCACCTTACGGTGATCGATCTTTTCACGGATCTTTGCGTCGTCCTCGGCAGGGAAACGGGGATCCGGGATACGGTCCTGAGCGGCGGCGTGTTTCAGAATGCCCTGATTCTCTCCGGGCTCAGCCGCTCTCTGGCAAAAAATGGATTCAAGGTCTATTCCCACAGCCGGGTTCCCGCCAATGACGGCGGTTTGTGCCTGGGGCAGGCGCTGGTGGCCGGAAGCAGAAGATAAGGAAGCGGATGGGAAAATGAGCAAAGAACTATCGGATAGCTATCGGGACCCCACCCTTGCCGGGCAACTTGTCCGGTGGATCGCAAAGATCAGCCGGAAAAAGATCCGGCTGATGGAGGTCTGCGGCACCCACACTGTTTCGATTTTTCGAAGCGGCATCCGCAGCCTGCTCCCGGATACGATTTCCCTTGTTTCCGGGCCCGGATGTCCGGTGTGCGTCACGGACCCGGGGGATATCGATGCCTTCCTGGCCCTTGCCCGGATGGAGGGAGTCACCGTGGCGACCTTCGGAGATCTCATGCGGGTCCCCGGAAGCCAAGGGTCTCTGCTGGAGCTCAAATCCGAAGGGCGGGATATCCGTGTGGTTTACAGCCCCCTGGACGCGCTGGCCGTGGCCCGGGAAAACCCGGATCGCAAAGTGGTCTTTCTGGGGGTCGGCTTTGAAACCACCGCCCCCACTGTGGCGGCGGCCGTGTCCCAGGCGCTGCAGGAGGGGCTTGCCAATTTTTTCATTTACTCGGCCCATAAGCTGGTTCCGCCGGCGCTTGCGGCCATTTCAAAAAACCCCGACCTTCGAATCGACGGATTCCTGCTGCCGGGGCATGTTTCGGTTATCATCGGAAGCGGGGCTTATCGGCCGTTTGTGGAAACGAGTCGATGTCCCGCCGTAGTAGCCGGCTTCGAGCCGGTGGACCTGCTTCAGGCCATCGGCATGCTGGTGTCCCAGATCGAAGCCGGAGAGGCCCGGCTTGAAAATGCATACAAACGCGCGGTTTCCGAAAAGGGAAATCAGGCAGCCCAAATGCTTCTGGAAAACACGTTTCAGGTGACCGATGCCCCGTGGCGGGGGCTGGGTGTCATTCCCAAAAGCGGTCTGGCACTCAAACCCGAATACGCCGGGTTTGACGCCGGAAAGGTATTGCCGCTTTGCGTTCCTGCGTCCGAATCCCCCGCCGGATGCCGATGCGGAGAGGTGTTGATCGGAAAAATTACGCCGCCTGACTGTCCCCTGTTCGGGACCGCCTGTACACCTGTCAAGCCGGTAGGCCCCTGTATGGTTTCGAGTGAGGGTACCTGCGCTGCGTTTCACCGGTATGGAGGGGCATCATGAACGAGAGACGTTGAGAAGATCGGAAGAGCGGAGGAAAGAAGAAATGACCGGCCAAAACGATATAATCCGTCTGGACCATGGCAGCGGTGGAAGAATTTCCGGTGAACTGATATCGAAGCTCCTGCTGCCTGCTTTCGACAATCCCATTCTGTCGAAACTGGATGACGGGGCCGCGCTGGAAGTGGACGGCGTGCGGCTCGCCTTTTCCACGGATTCTTTCGTGGTGGACCCGATTTTCTTTCCGGGCGGAGATATCGGCGACCTGGCGGTAAACGGCACCGTCAACGATCTTGCCATGTGCGGGGCTCTGCCGCTTTATCTGAGCGTTGGGCTCATCATGGAAGAAGGATTTAACATGTCGGATTTGTCCCGGATACTTTCCAGCATGAAGCGTGCGGCGAAAGCCGCCGGCGTGCTGATTGTCACCGGGGACACAAAGGTCGTTCCCCGGGGGGCCGCGGACAAGATATTCATCAACACATCGGGGATCGGACGGATTCCGGATCATGTTCATGTTTCGGCCGACGGGGCCCGGCCCGGGGACGTCGTTATTTTAAGCGGCTCCATGGCGGACCACGGCATGACCATCTTAAACGAGCGGGAGAAGCTGTCTTTTTCTCATGGCATTACGAGTGATACGGCACCGCTTCACCGGCTGACGCAGAAACTGCTGGCAGCCGGCAAAGATAACCATAAAGGTAACCGTAAAGATATCCATGTGCTTCGGGATCCCACCCGGGGCGGTGTGGGGACGGCGCTGTGCGAAATTTCGGAACGCTCGAACGTCGGCATCGATATTTTTGAAGAGAATCTGCCGATAAAACCCGCGGTGGCAGGGTTGTGCGAGCTTCTGGGGATCGATCCGCTGTATGTGGCAAACGAGGGAAAACTCCTGGCGTTTGCGGCCAGGCCGGCGGCTGAAAAAATCCTTGCAGACCTGCGTTCCGATCCCCTGGGAGTGGAAGCGCAAATCATCGGAGAGGTGCGCTCCGATCACCCCGGCAAGGTCCATCTGAGAACCCGAATCGGTGGCACGCGCATCGTTTCAATGCCGGCCGGGGATCAACTGCCGAGAATCTGCTGAAAGGATTCTCGGCATCATCTATACAGGGAGGCGTTCATGTCCCTATTCGAACTCCTGAGGTCATGGCTTTCCGGATTCAACCTCAATGCGGGCATCACCGGCGCCCTTGCCAGCACCATTCTGACCATTCTGGTGCTGGTGGCAGGGGTTATCGCCTTTTTCATCAGCCGCCGGGTCGTGGCGACGGTGGTTCACCGGATTTTCAGGCACACCCGGGCCACCTGGGACGATCTTCTGGAGGAGAGCCGGTTTTTCATGCGTCTGACCCTGCTGGTGCCGGCCATTGTTTTTCAGCTCTTTCTGCCGCTGGTGCTGAGTGCCTATCCCCGGGTCAGCGCCGCCGCTTCCGGCGCCGTTGGTATCTATTTCATCGTGGTGGTGCTTCTGGCCCTGGATGCATTGATTAATTTCTTTCACGGCGTTTACCAGAGATTCGATGTTTCCAGGGAGATTCCCCTCAAGGGATTTGCCCAGGTGCTCAAGATCGTGCTGGTGTGCGCCGGTCTGATCATGGCCCTTTCCGTGGTGCTGGATCGATCGCCGGTGTATTTGCTGAGCGGCCTGGGGGCTATGACGGCCGTGCTCATGCTGATTTTCAAGGACCCGATCCTGGGGTTCGTTGCAGGGATTCAGCTGATTTCAAACCGGATGCTCAAACAGGGGGACTGGATCGAAATGCCCAAATACGGCGCCGACGGGGATGTGATCGACATCACCCTCACTACGGTGAAGGTGCGCAACTTCGACAGGACGATTACCACCATTCCGACCTATGCTCTGATCAACGATTCTTTCAAAAACTGGCGAGGCATGCAGGAATCACAGGGGCGGCGCATCAAGCGGGCCGTTTATATCGACATGAATACGATCCGTTTCTGTACGCCGGAAATGCTCGAACGGTTTTCGAGAATCCGGTACATCGCAGATTACATGCAGCGGAAAAACCGGGAGATCGAAGCGCACAACGCCGAACGTGGCATCGAAACCAGGGACGGCGCAAACGCCCGCCGGCTCACCAATATCGGAACATTCCGGGCCTACGTTTTCGCATACCTTCAGAACCATCCCATGATCAATACCGACATGACCTTTCTGATCCGGCAACTGGCCCCCACCCAGCACGGGCTTCCACTGGAGATCTACGTGTTTTGCAAAGACAAGGTCTGGGCCAATTATGAATCGATCCAGTCGGACATTTTCGACCATCTGCTGGCCATCGCCGGCGAGTTCGACCTGAAGGTCTATCAGTACCCATCGGGGACGGATCTTGTGAAACTGGCAACAGAAAAAGTTTCAGGTTTGCAGGTTGCACGTTCCAGGTTAAACGGCGACATCTAAGCATCTTAGGAAATGCGCGCTCTAAGATTTTGGGTTCAGAAGTGGGGTGAGCTTTTAATGTATGCCTTATCACGCGAACAGGCGCTGCGCCAACCTGGAGCATCGCCTGCTTTTTTAACCTGGAACTTGGAACCCGCCAACCTGTAACTGTCGTTAAATGAATTGATCAAGCCGCCGCAGGCGTTCGGCCATAATCCGCATGACCTGCAGGGAAAAACTGGGAGATTTTTTGACCTGCAGTTGAAAACGGTTCCGGTCAATGGCCAGAAGCAGACAATCGGTTTTGGCAATGGCGGTTGCGCTTCTGGGGCCCATATCCAGGAGGGCCATTTCACCGATCACCCCGCCGGGCAATACTTTCTCAACCACCTTGTGGTGAATGAGGATTTCGACCTCTCCCTTGACAACCATATACATGACATGGCCTTCTTCATCCTTTTGAAAGATAAACTCGCCGGCGTTAAAGGACATCAACTCATCTTTATACTTGGCAATATCATCAGTTTCGTCCATACCTGATCCATTTCCTGGTTTTGGGGTTTCGGTTTCCGGATTTTTACTGTTTCTAATATCATCTGTAACAGGGTGGAATGTCAAACGGAAATCGAAGAAATGAGGCGTTTGACAATAAAAAATCGGTGTGTGTGAAGGGATATCGTCTAATTTGTAAAAACCGGGAAAGCGTTTGGAGAAATGCAGCAGACGCAAGAATATTGCGGGTCCGGAAGTAAAATGTCCGGGAGACAGGCCGGGTCAGGATTACAATTCGTCAAACAGCCGCATCCACCTGTATTCCTCCAGATCAATGACTTTTGCCCCATACGGCTTGCCCTTGAGGGCATCGTCGATATAATCTTTATGGATACCCAAACCTGTTAAAATTTCAGCCGTTTTTTTCCGGGGTCGATCTCCCAGGGATATGAGGATGGCACCTGGTGTGACATTCTGCCGGGAAAAGGGCTGCAGATGTTTGCCTGTAAGATCTGTGGGGCGAGCCATGGATGCCTCCAATTCAAGATGCCGAATAGATTCTTTTAATTATCCTGAGATTGAACAAATATATATAAATCTACACATTAATCAAGTATAAATTTAATGAATCTTATTCAGCGTCCGAGCGAATTACACTTCGTGCATCAAACCTGACGGATGGTTATCCATCGGATGGTAAGGATACAAAAAGCAAAAATCCTATACGGAAGCGGCTAAGGGCTTGGATTATATGAAAAAAGCTGCGCTGGGAGCGTCGGCGGGTCAACAGGGCGACGAATTTCGCCACCCTGGTTTTCCATAATCAGGCGATATGAAGATCCCTATGGCCTTTGCGACGCCGGATCACCTCGACGCCCTGGAGGTTGACGGGGGAGGAGCGGGTTTCCGGTTTCTGAGATTTTTCGTTTTCTTTGAGAAGCTGGTTCAACCTGGCTTCAATTTCTTTTAATTTTTTCTCTTCCATTTTTCTGTTTATACTTTCGTTTGTAGTGATTGTTTTTTGTTCTACGATGCCGGAACCACAAGTGTTCCGTTTGATAAATAGCCCCGCAATTCTGGGAGGCCGCATATTTTTTTTACTTGGCTGTTTTTCGGGAAAACTAAAGTGAGTCCCACTCAGGGGTCTTCCGTTGAGCCCGGCGTTTGGTGATTTAATTCCGACCGAGGAACCTGCCGCCCATGCTGCTTGATGTATTCGCCCATGTCTCTGCCATGGATAATGTTACACTGGCAAAATGTAATCAGAAATGGCAATGTCGATGGTGAATGCAGCGTTACGAAGGAGAAATGCTGAATTCCATTTTGACGAGCTTTTCACACCAGAACTGTTATATATATAATCCATAATAGCGGGATTGGCAACAGGAAAATGATCATCAGGTGAATTCGGTTCATTCGGGGCGACTATTTCCCATTCGAGAAGCGTCAGTTTTTTTGAAGGCATGCAATAAATCAATCCACAGACACGTCTTGGCATTACAAACAAAAACATCCCGGGGATCATGACGGTGTTCATTCAGAACCGGCAATTAAACGGCGATATTTATCAGCGGCGGCGATAGATGGCTTCAGATAGCGAAAAAGGACGCCTGGCGGAGTTTTTCCGGACTGAATACCGGAAACTGCTGGGGTTTGTAAGACGACGCGTCGATGATATGGCCGCTCAGGATGCGGAAGATTTCATCCATGATGTGGCGGTTCACCTGTTCGATATTGATTATCGCGACGGAAGTAAAAGGACAGACATTCAGTGATCTGGCGAAAATTTGGAATGTCCCCATTAATACCCTGTTGTCCCGGAAATCACGCGCCATCGCGAAAATGCGGAGGCGTATCCAACAAGAACAACCTGAAAGGGAGTAATACTCATGAACAGCACGGAGTCGATCCAGGCCAATGAAAACAACAACCGCTGCTCGCGCCATTTTGGAAAGATGACCCCATCGAAGATCTTTCGGATTATCGGATGGGTGGTTGCCGGTCTTTCTTTGGCGTGCTTTTTTGCCCTGATCTTCGGGTTCCTGGTGAAGTGGCTCTGGGCAGTGACGCTTTCCCCACTGTTCGATCTGCCGCTGATATCTTACTGGCAGGCGGTGGGGCTGATCATTTTGTCACGTCTTCTGTTCGGTGGATTCGGTCATCATAAAAACGGAAACCATCCCCCGTTTCACAGGAAAATGAACGGATGTTTTTTCGGCGATGATCCGGAAGGTCCGGAAAAAATTTAGGGCACATGATGGCCGTTCACCAAAAAAACTCAAAGAATCCGAAAAATGGTCGATAAGAAAAGACAGTTATTTGAACCGTGCTATTGCAAAACCATAAATTGAGGCGGATATGACCTGGACTGAAATGATAACGATTAATGCGGATATCCCTGTTGATAAAACACAGGTCATTTCTAAATTCTATAAGTTGTCGCCCCTTGCACCCGAAAAGGACCTTGCGGATATTGCCTTGCTGTGCAGTCATGATGCTGCCAACGGTTTTTGTATCCGACTGACGTGGCAGGGCGAAATTCCCGAAAACGGAAAAAGTTCTCTCGGCGCCCGGTTGGCGGATGTTTTTTCTGAAGAAGGCCGGATTCACCACTCCGTCTGGAGACGCGAAACCAGCCTGTTTATGCTGGGCGGAAGAAGATAGCGCTTTGATGCTTCTATGCCATGTACTATCTTTCCGGGTCAGATAGAAACTATCCGTGGCTGCCGGTTCTCTACATACGCATGAAATTCGGTCGGGTTTTGTTGAACTCCAGCCCATCTTCGATCAGCTTCAAAACACTTTGCTTTTCTTCGGGGAATTTATACCCCTCGTAGCGCATGGAGAGCAGGTGGCCCCCCGAACGATTTTTCCAGTAGTTGCCCGCATGGTCGAAACACACCCTCGAGGTGACGTCCAGGTGTTCGATGGTCACCTTCAGCTCATACAGGTGCTCCCTTCCGGACTGCGTTTCGAATTCACCGCCTGAAAATTCGTTTTGGAGTGGCGTGCCGGCCCAGATATGAAGAGGCCTGGAGCGGATATAATCGGGATCGATGGCGCTGAGAACCTTTGCGGTATTGACGGCGTGGGACTCCCAGAGCGCCTTGCCGCCCAATCCGGGCATCCAGTATTCCGAGAGTTGAAAGCCCGCCTCCTTGGCTTTTCGCCCCCCTTGAATATGGATTTCGCCGGTGGCGCCCTTTTTGATTTTTTTCAAAACGAAATCATCTCCACTCTCCAGTCCCACATGGACCCGGTCGAGGCCCGCCCGGTGAATGGCTTTGAGCTCGTCCAAAGGTTTGCGGGCCAGGGTTTTGGACCGGGCATAGGTGGTGACGCGTTCAAGGGTTGGAAAGGTCGCCCGAAGGTATTCAAGGATCGCTGTCATCTGCTCGCTTTTCATGATCAGGCTGTCGGCGTCCTGTAAAAAAGCCGTCCGGGCGCCGGATTGGAGCCAGTGGAACACCATGGCGAATCCCTGGTGGTAGTTGAGTTCAGGCTTTTTCTGAATCAAGGCATACGCCGTCTCCGGGGTAATGTCTCCGGCATAGCCCATTTCCAAAGAGATACTTCGGAGATCATCCCGGATGGCGGATATGGCATCAATATCGCGTTTAATTTCGTCCACGCCGCGAAGCTGAAATTTTTCTTCTTTGTACATGCCGCAAAATGTGCAGTGGTTCCATGGACAGTTTCGCGTAAGCCTCAGCAGCAGGGAATCGCTGCCGCCCTCACTGGGCGGACGGTAAACGCCGGTTTCAAAGTCGTATTCGTTTGATGGAAAACATGAGGTCATGAAAAAAAATTCCTTTGCGCAATTGATATTACCCATAAAATAACAGACGAACGTCCAACGTTCAACGTCGAACATCCAACATCCAATGAAAGGATGGGGTCTGATTTAAAGGAAATCTCGACGCCGGGATTAAGGGTTCGACATTAAAAGCAGGATAGGGCCGGTTGAGGTATTCAGAGGCTTATTTCGTTGTCGCCTGCAGTTCAACTATATTTCAAGCGGAGGCGAGGGATTCTCAAACGATATAAAGTCCACATTGGATGTTGAACGTTGGACGTTCATTTCTATGGATACAAATAAACCTTGACTTGGCCTCTACATCCCTGAGAAAGGTTGTTTAGCTGTAAACCTACACCCATAGCCTATAGCCCATGGCCTATCGCCTATGGCAACCTCCTTATCCAAATCAAGGAAAAGTATGAACGATCTGCTAAACGAATATCCGGTGTTTATCGACATTCAGATCGCCTGGGGAGAAATGGACGCGCTTCAGCACGTCAATAACATGGTATATTTCAGGTATTTCGAGAGTGTCCGGGTGGTGTATCTTGAAAAAATCGATTTTCTGGCGACCGTGAACACTTCCGGAGTCGGCCCCATCCTGGCCTCCACACGGTGTCGATACAAAATCCCGCTGACATTTCCGGACCTGATACGGGTGGGGGCAAGAGCCGATCGCATGGAAAAGGACCGGTTTTTCATGAAGTACGCCATTGCCAGCAGCAAGTACCAAAAAATCGCTGCATTGGGAGAGGCGGAGGTGGTTGCCTTTGACTATCGAAACCAGGTCAAAACCACACTGCCGGAGATTGTAAGGGTCCGGATATCAGATCTTGAGAGAATGCTCCGTGGTTCCTAAAAGGCGTTGAACCGCAGGCCTACCTGGAGCGAAAAATCGGGGGCGCTGCGTGAAAGGTCTTCGCAGAACGCGACCTCCAGAGCGGTTCCGGCCGTCATCTGTCGCACGGCCCCCAGTGCGAGTTCGAAACTCCCCTGGTCCAGTGGCCGAATACCGGTCGTTTCAAGGGGCGAGGAATAGTAGTTGATCTGCGCCGCCGCCGACCACCGGGGGGAAAGTGCATAGTCAATCCCCAGGAATGCGCTGCCCATCGTATTGACATGGACATCGGCCCCCAGGGTATCGGGTTTTGCCGGCAGGATGATTCCCGGCATCAGGTAGATATCCCAGGATGAGAAATCCAGCTGCATGGGTATAAAAAATCCCTGGTCGATCTTTCCGCTGCCGAATCCCTGCTCGGCGTTGCCGAGGGGGAGCTTGAGAACATACTGCAGATCGGCACTCAGCGGCAATTCCCCCTCGTTGCGCAGAAGCGCCACCCTCAGATCAATGCTGCTGTCGGCAAGATGCAGACCGCCGGAACGGGAGGATATCCAGTCAAGACCGTTTTTTTGCAGCCGATAGGCAAATTCGTTTTTCGGCCGGGTTTCACGCCCGTAGTCGGGCACTCCCAGGGAATGGTGGTAATTTTCTAAAAAACTGTCCATAAATCCGCTGTTCATGCTGACAAGCGGGAGACGGATTCCCACCCGGACTCGCCGGTTCAAACGATATTCGAGGGAGCCCTCGAGGATTGTCATCTCCATGTCGATCAGGGCCGACCAGTGCGCCGATTCCTCGTTGACAAACAGGCTGCTGTAATTAACCGTCAAGGCGCCCTGCAGCCGGCTTCCGGACAGGTCCATCGGTGCGGTGGGCACAGGCGTCAGGAACATCAGGTGGGGGGTAAAGCGGTTCTCCGTCTGCAAGGGGCCCAGGCCGGCCGCAAGGCTTACAGCCTGCATCCCCAATAAGAAGATGAAAGTGCCGATGATTCCCTTTTTTACGGGGTCATGCATCATGTCGCCCTTTTAATCCTGTTCGGAAACACACAAAAAAAGCGCATCGTTAAAAAGCTCTTTGCCTCCCAGTCGAAGATCCCGGCGTCGGGACCTCTCTGCCTTCCAGCGTCCAAGCCTCCCGGCCTCCCAGCATCCGACGTCGTCGGATCAGGCTTACGGCAGGATCGTAGTTCCCTTCCGTCCCGCCACTGCCGCTTCTATGGCATCGATGGCGGTGATGACGGCCCGGCGCCCGGTGGCGGCGCAAAAGCGGGTGGCCGCGGTTACCTTGGGCCCCATGGAGCCCGGGGGGAAATGGCCCTCGGCGGCAAACCGGGCGGCCTCAGGCACCGTCAACCCTTCTAAAAACCGCTCGTTTCCGGTGCCGTAATTCAGCGCCACTCCCTTTACATCCGTGGCGATACAGAAGATATCCACCCCCACTTCCGCCGCCAGCTTGCCGCCGGCAAGGTCCTTGTCGATCACTGCATCCACTCCGTTGAAGGCCCGTCCTTTCCGAATTACGGGGATTCCGCCGCCCCCGCAACAGACAACGATGAAATCCGCATCGATCAGCTTCTGGATTTCCCGTTTTTCAATGATGGTCACCGGCTCGGGGGAGGCCACCACCCGACGGAAGCCTTTGGCGGTTCGGGTCACCGGAAACGGAAGACCCGCGATTTTTTCTTCAGGGTACACGGGACCGATGGGCTTGGAGGGGGTTTTAAATGAGGGGTCGTCCCTATCCACCACAACGTATGTGATTAAACTTATCAGGGGCTTGTGATCGATACCGATGGCCATCAATTCGCTGTCCAGGGTGGATTCGATCATGTAACCGATCTGGCCTTCGGTCTGGGCGACCAGGATTTCCAGGGGAAGGCGGGGAATGTCGGGGCAGCATTCCTGCTGGAGCAGGAGATTGCCCACCTGGGGGCCGTTTCCGTGGGTGAGGATGATCCGGTAGCTTCGGGAAAGCCGGGCAATCTGTTTCATGGGCAGCTTCAGATTATCGAGCTGCTCCCGGAGGGTGCCCCGCTGACCCTTCCGGATCAGGGCGTTTCCCCCCAGGGCCACCAGCAGAATCGGTTTGGGGACCCGGTTCACGGTGTCGTTTCCAATCTTTTCCGGAGTACGGCGGCCAGGGCGGGCGAACCATGGTCTTTGTATTCGTACCGGATTCGAATGATCGGTTTTTCAACACGCACGACCCGGGTGAGATCAATGGGGGTGGCGGCGAGCACCAGGTCGCAGTCGGTGGAATTGATGGTGGCCTCCAGGTCCTCGATCTGTCGGGGGTTGTATCCCATGGCCGGAAGCAGCCGGCCGATCGCCGGGTAGGCGGCAAAGGTTTTTTTCAGGCTCCCCTTCAGATACGGCCGGGGGTCGACGGCTTCGGCGGCAAGAAACCTTCGGGCGGCTAAGGTGCCGGCCCCAAAGGCCATCCCGCCATGGGTCAGGGTGGGGCCGTCCTCGATAACGAGCACCCGTTTGCCCCGGATTTGTCCGGGATTATCCGCGGTAATTTTCGAATCGGCCAGGATGATGTCCGCGGCGGGGTTGTGGCGGCCGATGGTCTGGCGGACCCGGTCCACCTTGTCCGCATCGGCACTGTCTACCTTGTTGATGACGGCGATATCGGCCATGAGCATATTGGTTTCGCCGGGGTGATAGGCGGTTTCATGCCCGGCCCGATGGGGATCGAAGACGACGATGGCCACGTCCGGTTTGAAAAAGGGGGTATCGTTGTTACCGCCGTCCCAGACCACGACATCGGCCTCCGCCTCGGCCTGCATCAGGATCTTCTCATAGTCCACCCCGGCATAGACCACGGCGCCCATGGAGATGATCGGCTCGTACTCTTCCCGCTCCTCGATGGTGCACTGGTGCCGGTCGAGGTCCTCCGGGACGGCGAAGCGCTGAACCACCTGGCGGGCCAGATCGCCGTAAGGCATGGGATGCCGGACCAGGACCACCCTTTTCCCCATCGCCTTCAGGATCCGGACCACCTCCCGGCTGGTTTGGGATTTCCCGCATCCGGTTCGGACCGCGCAGACGGAGACCACTGTTTTTCGAGAGGCCAGCATGGTGTAGGATGCCCCGATCATGAGGAAATCCGCCCCCGCCGCGGTCACAATGGCGGCTTTGTGCATGACTTCCTCGTGCGATACGTCGCTGTAGGAGAAAGCCACGAGGTCTACCCGGTGTTCTCGGATGAGATCCGCCAGGCGGGCATCTGGAAAAATTGGAATGCCCTCGGGATAATCCGGGCCCGCCAGGGCGGACGGGTAGCGCCGGCCGTCGATGTTCGGGATCTGGGTGGCGGTAAAGCCGATGACGCGGTACCGTGGATTCCCCCGGAAATAGACGTTGAAGTTGTGAAAATCGCGTCCGGCCGCACCCATGATGATAACGTTTTCGATCATATGACCTCACTGATTCGTTCAACGGCCCAGTCCACCGTTTCCCGGTCGACGATCAGCGGCGGGGCGAACCGGAGGATGTGTTCGTGGGTTTCCTTGCACAGGAGGCCCCGTCCCATCAGCTTTTCGCAGATCCGCCGGGCACCCCCGACTTCCGGGTGAAATTCCATGGCGATCATGAGGCCCTTGCCCCGGACCTCCCGCACTTCGGGGGTGGCGATCTGTCGCAGGCTGTCGAGAAAATAAGCGCCGGTTTCCCGTGCGTTTTCGATCATGCCCTCCTCCAGCAGCACCTTCAGGGCGGTCCGGGCCACGGCGCAGGCAAGGGGGTTTCCGCCAAAGGTGCTGCCATGTTCTCCGGGTTTGAGCACGTCCATGACTTCGCTGTTCGAGAGCACCGCGGAGACGGGATAGAATCCTCCGGAAAGTGCTTTCCCCACCAGGGTGAGGTCCGCCTCGATGCCGCTGTGTTCCTCGGCGAGAAGTTTGCCGGTCCGGCCGAGACCGGTCTGGATTTCATCCAGGATCAGCAGGATTCCCCGTTGGCGGCAAACGGTTTTGACCTTCGAAAGATAATCGTCGGGGGGGATGATGACCCCCGCTTCCCCCTGGATCGGTTCCACCAGAAAGCCGACCGTATTGGGAGTGACGGCCGCCTCAAAGGCATCGGCGTCGCCGAAGGGAACGATTTTAAATCCGGGGGTAAATGGGCCGAAGCCCCGACGGGAAGTCTCCTCGGTGCTGAAACCGACGATGGTGATGGTGCGGCCGTGAAAGTTGCCGGCGCACGCGATGATTTCCGCCCGGTCCCCGGGGATGCCTTTTGTCTGGTAACCCCATTTCCGGACGGTTTTAATGGCGGTTTCCACGGCCTCCGCCCCGCTGTTCATAGGCAGTACCTTGTGTGAGCGGGTTGCTTCGCAGAGTTCCTTATAGAAAAGACCCAGCTGATCGTTTCGAAAGGCCCGGGAGGTGAGGGTAAGCCTTTGGGCCTGTTCCACAAGGGTTTTCAGGATGCGGGGGTGGCAGTGGCCCTGGTTGACCGCGGAATAGGCGGACAAACAGTCCAGATACCGCCGGCCTTTCACGTCCCAGACCCATACACCCTCTCCACGGGACAACACGACATCCAGAGGATGGTAGTTGTGGGCACCGTAGGTTTCTTCAAGGGCGATATATTCTGCCGTATCCATCAGTGGTCCTCCGTATTCGATTGTCCCGGTCATGCGCCGCCCGAGAATGCCGGCGCCCGGTCGCCCAGGTTGCCGTACCGGTGGTAGTTATGGCAGATGCTCTGCTCCTGCAGGTAATGAAGGAATTCCAGGCGGCCTTCCATCAGTACGGGGGCCCGGGCGATGTAGGCTCCGGCGGCCGCCGCGCACCGGAGGATTTGCTCCGGGACACGATCCGGCGCGGCATAGCGAAGACGGATCTTCCTCGATACCACTGCAGCGAGTTCTTCATCAGTCTGTGTGCGAAGAGGGATGGTGTCTAAAAACCGGATGCCTTCGGACCCGCGCAGAAATTCCGTTGCAGAGGTTTCAAGTCCGGGGGGAAGACTTGCCTCGGGCCGGCAACCGGCGATTTCGGCTGCCGCAAGACGTCCAAGGACCTCGAAAAGAGAGTCTTTTTCATGAAGCCTGACAACCACCCTTCCCAGGGGCAGATATCGGAGCAGGTTGTCCTGACCCCGGATATTGAAAAAGTCCGTTTCGGCGGCAAAATCCTCATGCCGGTGAAGGTAGTTCTTCACCGCCTGAAGGGTCCGTTCGATGTCCGTCCCTGTTTCCACCGGCCAGCTTCCCCAACGAAGCTTCTGCTCCCAGTCTTGAATCAGGTGAAGCAGGCGATGCTCGTGTCGGATGGGGCCCGCCGGGGACGGTCCGGCGTCGCTGAAGTCCATGAACTGGCTCACATAATTGGGACCGCCCGCCTTGATACCGGCGCCCAGGGCGGATTTTCCCATGCCGCCGAAGGGTTGCCGCAGGACTACGGCCCCGGTGGTGCCGCGGTTGATGTAGAGATTCCCGGCCCGGAGGGACTCCTTCCAGTATTCCTGCTCCCGGGCATCCAGGCTTTCCAGGCCGGCGGTGAGACCGTAGCCGGTTTGATTCGCCAGGGCTACGGCCTCCGCCAGGTTTTCGGCCCGCATAACCCCGAGGAGCGGGCCGAAAAATTCCGTGGTGTGCGTAATGCTGCCGGGGCGTACGCCCCATTTGATGCCGGGGGTCCACAGGTACGGGTTTTCCGGGCGCCGCCGGGGTTTCAAGGCCCAGGACTCGCCGGGCAGAAGCCGGGTGAGGGCCTCCAGGAGCTTCCCGGAAGGGGGCCGGATGAGGGGTCCCATGCGGGTTTCAAAGGCCCAGGCCGAGCCCACCGGAAGGCTTTCGGCGGCATCTACGAGCCGGGCCTTGAAGTTCGGATCGTCATAGACCTCCTTTTCCAGGATCAGGAGGGAGGTGGCCGAGCATTTCTGGCCGCTGTTTGAAAAGGCCGAATGCACCACGTCCAAAATCGCCTGGTCCCGATCGGCCATGGCCGTCACGATGGTGGCGTTTTTGCCCCCGGTTTCCGCCGCCAGCCGGATGTCCGGCCGCCCGGAGAGGATATTCAGAGCCGTGTCGGTGCCGCCGGTGAAGATAATGAAATCGATTTCCGGACGCTGCGTCAGGGTGCCTGCGGCGGCTTCTCCCCGACAGGGAATGAACTGGAGCGTGTTTTTCGAAATTCCGGCGTCCCAGAAGCAGCGGCAAAGCTCCCGGCCCGTGAGGACCGCCTGGGAAGAAGGTTTGAAAATGACGGTGTTTCCGGCCGAAAGCGCCGCCGTAATACCGCCGCAGGGGATGGCAATGGGAAAATTCCAGGGAGCGATAACCAACCCCACCCCCTTGGGTTGGGCGGAGATTGTGGGAAGCCGAACAAAGGCGTCAGCGGAGCGGGGATAATATTCCACGAAATCGATGGCCTCGGAGACCTCCGGGTCCGACTCGGGAAAAAGCTTTCCCGTCTCGGCGGCCGCAGCTCCCATGAGGTCCCCCCGGTGGATTCGGAGTTGCCTGGCCACCTCGGCAAAAATCCGTCGCCGCTCCTCCCCGGATTTTTTCCGCCATCCGTCGGAATCATCGGCGGCCGTGAGGGCTGCCCGGGCAGCGTCCGCCTCGGTGGCAAGGGCGAACCGGGCAAATGGGCCGGGAGCGGCAGCCTTTCCCTCTCCCGCCTGGGAAGGCTCGGGTTGGGATGGATCGGGTTGGGATGGATTTGGTCGGGACGGGTCTGGGCATCCGGCGGTATCCCGACCGGAAAAAACATCTTCACCGGCAATGGCGAGGGGGATTTCAATGGCTTCGGTTTCGGGGCCGGGTTTCCATTTTTCCCGGATGCCGCCAGCCCACTCACGGTTTTGGGAAAGGGAAAAGTCGGTATCCGGCTCGTTGGTGAACGGGGCGTCCGGAGAAAGCCGGTGGGATTCAGACGGGGATTCCGCCAACCGGTTCTGGGTTCGGAAGGGGGCGCCCGGAATTTCGTCCCAGGACCGGAGTGAGGCCAGGAACTGGCGCTCCAGGCCCCGCCAGGCCTTCGATCCGGCTTGAAGCCGGGGGGCATGATGGAGGAAGTTGTCGGAGCCGGTGTTCTCATCGAGACGCCGCACCAGGTAGGCGATGGCGCTGATGAAATTGTGCCGATCCGCCACCGGCGCATAGAGAAGCATCCGACCCACATCCATCTGAACAGCCCGCCGGACATGGTCGGCCATCCCCTCGAGCATCTCGAAGGTGACGTTGTCTGCGACCCGTTCCGCCAGGGAAAGCTCCCAGGCCCAGGCAATATCAAACAGGTTGTGGGAGGCGATGCCGAGGTGAACGGACCGGGTCCTGTCTCCCGTCATGCCGAAGGTTATCATTCGCTTGAAATTAGCGTCCACGGCAAGCTTGTTGTCAAAGGTCGGGGAGGGCCAGTTTCGGATGGCCGATTCGACGCGTTCCATTTCCATGTTGGCGCCCTTGACGATGCGAAGATAAATGGGTGCCCCGCCCCGGCGGACCCGGTCTTCGGCCCACGCAGTGAGCGTTTCCTGGATTGCGGCGGCATCCGGAAGGTAGGCTTGGAGGGCGATGCCCGCCGAAACGTCCACCAGTTCCGGAAGTTCGAGGGCGGCGCGAAAGGCGGCCACCGTGAGCTCGACATCCCGGTAACCCTCCATGTCCAGGTTGACGAATTTGGGAACCTGTCGGCCGTCCATCGACCGGTAGCGGCAGCGAGCGGCCGTTCGGTAAAGGCCTTCCAGGCGTTCCCGGAGAATTCGGAGGGACGCGTCGAAGGCCAGGGGGGTGATCTGGGAGTAGAGGGATGAGGCCTTGACCGAGATGCATTCGATGCGGGGATCGTTCAGGTCGGAAAGGTACGTTTCAAAATGCCGGCGGGCCTCTCCTTCGCCGAGTACCGCCTCGCCGAGGTGGTTGATGTTGAGGCGGACGCCTTCGGTTTTGCGTTTGTCCAGATATCGGGTAAATGCCGGCCGGTGTCCGGAGATAATGGACCGGCTGCTGTCCTTTCGCATTCTGGCGATGATGGCGGGAACCGACAGGCGGGGGAAATGCCGGCCCACCTGGAGAAACAGCTGTACCAGCAGGCGGTCTCCGGCGGAGAAATAATTCGGGATACCGTGGGTCTTGAAAATGAATTGAATCTGATCGGCCACCCTTTCGGGGTTTTTCGAACGGAAGCTCTGGTCGATGAGCTTCACCATGGCCGCCTTCCCGTCGGGTCGGGAAATGAGTCTGTCGAGCCGCCGGAGGAGGATTTTTTCGTCGGGAGTTTTCTCCCTGTCGGAAAGCGCCTGCCAAAGTTTGGCGCGGTCAATGGCCCGTGTGGTGATAACATCCATGGCATCTTTGTTCATTGCTTTTTCTCCCATGGTTTAACCCCGATCTATTATTATACCTGCAGATTGCGAAGAATTCATCTGGAAAATAGGTGGAAATGGCCTAAAGGCTTGAAGCATAATACTTCAGGAAGAAGGATTAAATTTCGTTTGGGGGGTGAGACCCGCCGATCCGGGGAAGGATTTTGGCGGAAGCCGGCTCGAACTCACGGATAACAGCTTCTAAAGAAAATCAGCGCCGGAACCATTGAAGATACGACCCCATAAATCTTGGGGCGAACAGTACTCATTTCCGGGATCCCATTCTGATTTTCTTAAGAATCTGTAATCCGTTTCAAACAGGCGACCCGGCTTCCGCCAAAATCCTTCCCCGGATCGGCTAGTTTGCGTATCTGGCGACTTCATTTGCGCGTTCTTTAAAAAGCGACTCTTCATACAAAAAGGCGCAGACCCTGAAACATTTCAACGTCTACGCCTTTATTTTTTTCTTCGTGCTCTTCGTGTACCCCTCAAGGGGGCATTAAACAGAATTCTTCGTGGTGATCCCGATCTTTTACGACTTCATCAATCTATTCGTCCTCCGGTGGTTTCAGATGATCCGGCACGATGGCCATTTCGATCAGAAGCGGTTTCAGGAAGGACCAGCGAATGCCGATTTTATAGACTTCCTCAAGATCCCGGATGGCGTCCCAGCAGTTGTGGCAAGGACTGATGACCAGTTTTGCCCCGGTGGCAAGGATCTGATCCCGCTTGACCTGGAGGCCGATGTTTCGCTGCGTCCGGTACCGGCCGACGCCGTTCATGCCGCCGCCACCGCCGCAACAGAAGTTGTGCTCCTTGCAGGGTTTCATCTCCCGGAAGTCTTCGGCAATGTAACTCATGATTTCCCGGGCGGCTTCCTTGAGGCCGGCGTTCCGGATGTAGTTACAGGAATCCTGGTAGGTGACGGGCTCCTTGATTTTCTTGGCCGGGTCGATCTTGATACGTCCGGTGCGAAGCATTTCCGCCACCCATTCCACGTAGTGGAAGCTCTCCACCGGTGTGCGGCCGGTTTTGAGCCCGGCCCAATAGGGGCCTTCGATGACCGTGGCGCGGTAGGCATGGCCGCACTCGGTGACCACCATTTTCTTTGGCTTGAGCCGGTCGATGGCATCATAGACCGATTGTACCTGAATCTTGCAGGCCTCCCAGTCGCCGGCAAACATGGCCAGGCTGGTTTCCTCCCACCCTTCGCTGGGCACGGTCCAGTTTTCGCCCGCCAGGTGAAACAGGATCGCCGCTTCGGCCAGATCCTCGGGATAATGCTTGGGTTCCCGGGCGTTGACCGTGTAGATGATGTCCGCGTCCTCCTTGTCCACCGGAATCTCGAGCCCCGGCCAATCCTCCTCGTACTCCTCGGCCATCCACTCGCAGGTCTCCACCCAGTCCTCGGTGGTGATGTCCATCTGGGCCCGGTAGATCCGGTGCATGCCGGCACCTATTTTCATCTCCCACGGCACGAATCCCTGGGAATAGCAGAGGCCCCGCAGATAGCTGAACATGACGCCCATGTCGATGCCGAAGGGGCAATACAGGCCGCACCGGTTGCAGCAGGTGCATTTTCCCCAGGCCGTGTCCATGACCTTGATCATGAACTCGTTGTCCACTTTTCCTTTTCGCCGGACCAATTCACCGAGGGTCGACTGGATCTTGTAGGAGGGTACCTGCTTGGGGTCCTTGTTGTTGGCCAGGTAGAAAAAGCAGCTGTCGGCACACATGCCGCAGTGGGCGCAGATTTCGAGCCAGGTCTTGGTCCGGGATTTCAGGCTCTTCTGGATGGCGGCCCACAGGGCCTTCTGGTCCACATCCAGCTGTTTCATCTCTTCGTAATACTGTTTTCCGCTCTTGTCGGCCAAAAGCGCATCCAGCATTTCCTTGGTCGTTACCGGCTTTTTGTTGCAGAGTATTCCTTCAGGCATTTTACGTTTCCATCCTGTCTATGGCGGTTAATAGTTACCAGACCATCCCCTTGTTTTTCATGCCGCCGCGTTTGATGCCGAAATCCATGCCGATCTGGGCGCGGGACAGGAAAAATAGAATAAAGTGGGAGAGCTTCGTCAGCGGTACGGCCACCAGCCACAACTCCCCGCAGAGAATATGGGCAATCAGCCAGAAATTGTAGTTCCCCACCTGATGATGGGCCAGAAACCCCGTTACAAAAGGCGCCACTGCGATCACCAGCAGCAGATAGTCATACAGGTTCGTGAGGATCCGGATCTGGGGGTAGGCGATTCGGCGAAGCAGTAAAAACAGGGCCGCCACCATCACCACCACCGTCAACACATCCGCAAGCCCTTCTGGCATGGACCAGAGGTGCACGCCCCATTTCTCGAAAAGCAGCACATTGTGCGCCCGCAGGAAAATCGGGGTGAAGAGAAGTCCGATATGGAAGGCGAACACCAGGACGGTCGTCCCCTTATAAAAACGCCAGCTGTGGCTTCCGAAGGGAACGATCCAGTACACGATGGACCGGATGGCTCCCCGCAGTCCGTAAGCTGCATGCTCGGTGTAGGCAACCCGGTCGGCCTGCCAGTCGAGGCCCCGGAAATACCAGACAATCCGGTAAAGAATTCCGATGAAAAAGACGGCAAAGGCAAACCATGCCAATGGGCCGGTGACAAATTCATACATGGCTGTTTCTCTCCTTTAGTCTTCGTCGTTTCCTGCCAGAAACCGCCAGAACCCCAGAAAGGCAAGCAGTGCCAGCACCATGATGATGTAGGTGACCCCCTTGGCGTGGGTCAGAAATTGCTGAAGCGTGTAATAAATCCCGTGCATGACAGGCCTCCTCTAGTGTGAATCGCCGTATTCGGGATGTTCGTAAAAAATCGGCATGCGGGTGACGATGAAACGAAACACCAGTATCCCGATGGTGATAACGAAAAGCGTGATGGAAATCTCCATCCAACTGGGGAAATACCGCTCACTTGAAGGCAGTTGCCAGTTGAAGGCAATGAGCGAAACGTTCAGGCGGTTCACCATGATGCCCAGCACGGTCCAGGCCGCAGTCCATTTAATGAGGGTGAGGTTCTTTTCCCGGGTGCCAATGGCATACAGGAAGCAGGGCAGGGCCACAAACCCCAAAATCTCCACCAGGTACCAGGCACCGTAGCCGGTGGCAAGATAATGCCAGTTGTTGTCTACCGCAATCCCGATAACCTTGATGATGAAGTATCCGGCCAGCACCCAGGAAGCCGCCTTGCCGAACCCCAGCACCACCCCATCCTTTTCTTCCATATGGGTTTTATCCATCTTGTCTTCAAAGTAGTGATGTGAAAGGGTGCCCTCGAAAATTACCATGGAAAGCCCGGCGATGACGGCTGAAATGAAGAAATAGATGGGCAGATAGGACGAGTACCATAGTGGGTGCAATTTTGATGGTGCGATCAAGAAGAGTGCTCCCAGGGATGACTGATGCAGCGTCGAGAGAATCACCCCTAAAATGGTCAGCACCAGCGTCACCGAATGCAGGACATTCCGAAGTTTTTTCAACCCCAGCCATTCCAGCGCCGCCGGTGAGAACTCAAGAAACAGCACCGTGAGGTACAGGGCCACGCAGGCACCCACTTCGAAGAGCATGGAGGTGGTTCCCTGGGAGACGATGAAGGGGTAGGGCAAGCGCCAGGGCCGGCCGACATCGTAGTTCAGGGCGAGCACCACCATGGCGTAGCCGAGGAAGCCGGTGAGGATCGCGGGTCGAACGGCCGAATGGAATTTTTTCATGCCGAAAATATAGCAGGCCGCAGAGGTGACAAATCCCCCGGCCGCGAGCGCTACCCCAACCAGCAGGTCGAACCCGATCCAGATTCCCCAGGGGTTATAGTTCGACAGGTTGGTCACCGGCCCCAGACCCCGGGTGAACCGCAGAAAGGTCACGACGGCGCCGATAATCAGAATAATTCCGGCAACGAGGTTAAACGGCGTCAAGAGCGGCTTGCCGTTGGTTTTGGTATCGCGAGACATCAGGCATCCTCCTGTGGTGTATCTTTCTCGGAATCTTCTTCAGGTGCTTGTGCACTCTCCGGGGCCTCGGCCTGAGCTTTGGCCGCTTCCTCCTCGGCGCGGGCTTTTTCCGCTTCTTCAAGGGCTTTTTTCACGGCCTTGTCGATGGCCGAGGTCTTGTCTTTTTCCGCCTTTTCCAGTGATGCGGAAAGTTTTTGGGTGGCGTCATCATTGGCGGCGTCCACTGCGGCGGTTACAGCTTCGGATTGTTCTTTTGCAGCGATTTTTTCCTTGCGTTTGTTTATCGCATAAATACCGGTCAGAAGAACCGGCCACAGACCGATCACCATGGGCACGCCACTGAGTGCACCGAGCGTGAATTCCGGTGCGGGCTTGGTGCCGAGATCCTCCCGAAGGCCGATTTCTTTGAAAGGAACTCCGGAGATATAGAGCCAGCTTGTGCCGCCCATTTCCCGTTCTCCGTAAATATGATCAATATAGCGATCCGGATAGTTCTCGATCCGGTCCCGGGCGATTTTCAGAAGATCCTCGCGTGTTCCGAAGGTCAGCGCCTCCATGGGGCAGGCCTCCACGCAACCCGGAAGCTGTCCCTTTACGATTCTCGGGTAGCACATGGTGCATTTGCGGACCCGGGGCGTCAGCGGCTCGTTGTACTCGTAGGCCGGGATTTCAAAGGGGCAGGCGATCATGCAGTAACGGCATCCCACACAGACATTCGGGTTGTAGACCACCGCGCCGGTTTCGGTTTTCGTGAACGCCTTGACGAAGCAGACATTGGCGCAGGCGGGCTCCAGGCAGTGGTTGCACTGAATTTTCCGGAACACCGGCCCGGCTTCCCCGCCGGTTTTTTTGTACTCATTCACCACGGTGAAGTGGGTGGCATCCGTGCGGCGTTTTTCATCCAGCACCGAAAGGTCCTCGAACGGCCGGTCCGGAGCCGGCAGCTCGTTGACCTTGTTGCATCCCTCTTCGCAACGTCGGCAGCCGACGCAGCGCGTGGCGTCATACAGGACGCCGTGGCTCCCGGGGTATCCGGGGAATTCCTTGTTGGTCGAGGCGGTTGCCGTTTTTCCCACCATGGTCGCGGCACCGGCGGCTCCCATCCATCCTAAAAACTTTCTCCGTGAAATACTCATTGATGACACCTCAAATATTCGAGTCGGGAATTAACGCAATACGCTACTTTTTCTTATGGCAAGCGACACAGTCCCGGCTGGCCGGTTTTTCGATATTCATTTGTTTGTGACATCCCATGCACTCCTGATGATACGCCGCCTTGAGCCCCGGCCGGTATGGCTGGTCGTTCTGAAACGCCTTGCCATGACACGATTCGCACTTGGGCGGTTTGACGGCCGCCGGGCTGTTGTGATGGCATCCCTGGCAGAGCGTACCGGGCTGCGTATGGAAATATTGCGCCAGCTTGCTGCCCTGGATTCCCTTCAGCAGGGTCAGCACGATCTTCCGGTGGGGCAGTTCCACCGGCTGGTAAGTTTCGGACAGGGACTTGATGGTTACCGTCTCAGGGATATCCTCCACCGGATAGGTTTCCAGGGTAGGTACCCTGGCCGCCAGGGCATCGGCAGCCGTTTCGGTCGTAACCGGTTCCGTTTCGGCAGCAGCCGGTGTCGTTTCGCCTTCAGTTTTTTCGACCAACGGTACCAGGTGACAGGTATTGCAATAGGTCGGCGATTTCGTTGCCGTCTGGACCATGGAACCGTGGCATCCGGCGCACTCTTTTGCCGTCTGTTTCTCCTTGTGGCAACCCTCACAGCTTTCGCCCGCCTTGCTCCGGTGCATGGCCTCTTCAAGGCTCACCCAATCGCCCTCTTTTTCACCCTTGAGCGTGTGGCAGTCGGTACAGCCCGTCAAATTTCCCTTCATGCTTGCATGGTGACAGGCACGGCATGTATCGTTGTAAGTTTCGTGGGCTTTGTGGTCGAAGGGCACCTGCTTCATCCGGATGGCCTCTGTATCCGTGGCATCCGCCGGTTGTGCCTTTACAAAAACGGTGTCCGGTTGCTTCATTTCCATCCGGGGAACGTCCGCTATTTTTTCGATCGCCGCCTGATGCTTCGGATCATGACATCCGGCACACTCAACCGGGCCCGCGGATTTGTTTTGAGCAATGCGGGTACGGTGGCAATTGACACAGTCGATATGGGCGGCCTGCCGCATCGCGATTCGGTTGTCTTCGGTCTGTTCTTTATGGCAATACCGGCAGGTGCCTTCCTCACCTTTTACATAGACAAGCTTTTTGGTGGTCTGGTCATATTCGTGATGGCAGGTTTCGCATTTTTTATCCAGGGCTTTGGTATGGCGATAGTGAAGGGAATGGTCCATGCCGATTTCCTGCCAGTTGGAGGTCGCCTTGGTCTTGTCGTTATGGCATTCGGCACATTCCACCGGCCCGCTGGATTTTCCCTCGGAAAGCAGCTCGTTATGGCATGAGATGCATCCCTTGTGGTAGGTGTCCATGACGGTCTGCCGGTCCTTGTCCTCGGTACGCTGAAACTTGATGCTCAGCTTTCCCGAGGTTTTATCCTGGATATGACAGGCGAGGCAGTCCTTTCCGTCTTTCTTCAAGGTTTCCGTGTGCTTGTCATGCAGAAATTCAACCGAAGCTCTTTCCAGGGGACCGAATGTCTTCATGCCGTCGATCGTGATCATGTCGGCCCGCGGCTGCTCGTCGGCAGTCGATGTATCCACGGAAGCGACGGCTTCCGCGGCAAAAAAGATCATTATGGCAGCGGCCGTCCATACAGCAAGTTGTTTCACATGCGCTTTTTTCTGCATCATATCAATCCTTACCGAACCTCTCGTCGTTTCATAAAAAATCTAATGGTTACAATGGATAACCCTTGCCACCCCGATCATCGTCCAAAAGATCCTGGATGCTCGTCTGGTCGTACACATCATAGATAGCCTCCCGGACCCGACGCCACATGGGGAAAAAAACACAGTCCCCCCGAAACGGGCAGCTGCTTTCCGGTACCGGCGCCATGCATGCCTCGGTG
Source organism: Desulfobacterales bacterium (assembly GCA_040235505.1). Classification (GTDB taxonomy): domain Bacteria; phylum Desulfobacterota; class Desulfobacteria; order Desulfobacterales; family JAFDDL01; genus JBECKW01. The sequence goes on along the minus strand of JBECKW010000112.1, from coordinate 29,243 downwards.
GGGGCGTTGCGTTGCAGAAACCGCATGAGATCGCCAACGGAAAGTTCACTCGCCGGTACCACCAGAAGGTAGCCCCCCTGATATCCTCGTTTGGATTGGACAAAACCGCTTTTTTTCAGCTGACCGAGGATAACCTCTAAAAATCGTTCCGGAATCGCCTGGACCTCTGCGATATGGGATATCTTGATGGGTCCCTTCCCCTGATGTTTTGCAAGTTCAAACACCGCGCGAAGGGCATATTGATTTTTCTTTGTAACCAGCATAGGGATGCTTTCTTGACTCTGTGTGTCGGGTTATTTCCCGAGTGTGACAGTCGAGAAAGAGTTTTCTTATATTCGGGCAGGCAAGTTGTCAACCTCTTTATCAAAGGCGGATAAAAATAAATAAAATTATCTTTTTAAATAGATCTGTAATTAATGAATTAGATTCACGGTGCCGAAAAGCCGCCGGGAATCGAAAAATGAACGTCCAACATCCAACATCCAATAGGGATTTATATCCATTTGATACCCCCGCTCCCTACGACGGCCAATACGGACCACTAGGAAAGTAACGCTTACGAGCATATTAAAAACAGATGCCCATCCTTCCATTGGACGTTGGATGTTGGATGTTCGACGTTGGATGTTCGCGCTTTAAATACGGTTCCTCCGCATCGGGGAGACAAACTTCTTGTCAAGAGTTGGTTTCCATGGTATCTGACCCCTTTGAGCCGGTGAAGAGGATTCCACCGGCGGGATGCAAAAGCTGACGATTCAATCCATCATGATATGCAAGGAGAAGGTCATGACCCGTAAAAATATTACTTCCCTGGTTATCGTTGTGCTGATCGGCTTGCTTCTGGAGGTCGGACTTATTGCACTCGATCATTCGAATACGCCCTCGGACGCCGCCGTTTCATTTGCGAAGGATTATTACGAGCTTTCTCCCGCCATGACCGATTGGCTCTGTGACGCCTCATCCGTCGACAACTACATCTACACATCCGATACGAATGCTGCTGAGCGGGGATATTCCTCGAAATGCGCCCGATATGCCCTTTCCCACATCGAAACGAAGACCGAATATCTCGATCATTCGGACGCCGTCGTCCATTTAACCGCCCACCGGCGTCTTGATATCAACCCCCTTTATGTGTATGTCGCCGGGATCTTTAAGCTTGGAAAAACGTATGATGTCGATGCAAGCTTTCAGCTTCAGTACAAAGATGGCCGGTGGCGGATTTGCAAGACCTCTCTACCGCTGCAGAAAAAAGGATAGCATCAACCATCATGGGGGAAATACCGCTGTCGGATGGATCCCATATACGAAATCCTGAAAAATCGAACCCGTGACATCGCAGGGAAGTATCCCCGCCCGGTGTTATATCGCCGATATCGCCGGGAAAACGATTATGCCAACTCCTTCCTGAACAGGAATCCATCTCTCCTGCTGATTCAAAATCTCGTTTCCGGCCGCTTGAACGAAAATCTGGGGCACAGTTTCGAACATGCCGTCAAAGTTGCCGTCGATGCCGGCCTGCTTGTCATGATAGAGGGGCAGGCGGCCGGATATTCAAAATTTTATATCGACCGGCTGCTGATGCTGGTGCAATCCGCCGGACTTCTTCATGACATTTGCCGGGTTGAGGAAAACCATGCACAAAAGGGAGCGGAAAGAGCGAGGGAATACCTCGCCGGCTACCCCTTCACCGATAAAGAGGTGGACCACATCTGCCGCGCCATATACAACCACGAAGCCTTCAAGCAGACGCTTCCCCTGCAGACCCGGGTGGGCCGACTGATTTCCGATTGTCTGTACGATGCGGACAAATTCCGTTGGGGCACCGACAACTTCTCCTTTACCCTTTGGGATATGCTTGCCTTTTCAAAGGTTCCCGTTTCCCGTTTTGTGGCCCATTATGCCGAAGGCATGGATACCCTCGTCAGAATCCGGGAGACGTTCCGCAGCCGGACCGGTAAAAAGTATGGTCCCGGCTTTATCGATACCGGTCTTGCCATCGGGGAAGAGCTTCGTGATGTGATGAAATCCGAGTTTGAACTGATCCCATAAACTGGAGAGCCAATTTCAAAACGACCCGGTTTGGCCAATCTTTGCTTTAGTTCAAATTTCAATCCTCGGAACAGCCAATTAATTTAGAGATTGAAAGCCATACTTACGATTCCAGCTCTGGACTTTGGAGCTGAAACCTTTGCGGTGACCGGAACGGAATCGGCGAAAAACGTAAAAAAGCGTAAAAAAATGAGATAGCTGTTTACCTTTCAATTGGGCAGGCTGTATATAATTCCCATCACACACCAAATCATAACTAAAGATTAAATTTTATGAAAAATAAAACAAATATGAATTAAAGATGAAGTCGCAGACATATTCGTAGCTTAATCTTAATTTCCGACAGAAAAAAAGGGGGGGAATCAATGAAACTGATTAGATCTTTGATGGGAAGACGGCAGTTCCTGACCGCCGCGGGTGTGGGATCTGCCTCGGCACTGGCTCTCGGGAAATTCATTGCAAGTGGAACCCCGGCGCTGCAGCCGGAAAGCGCAAGGGCATCCGAAACCCCGGGAGGGGTTGATCTGAAGATGGTAAGCGACCGCTACAGCCATCTTCTTTCGCCCTTAAAGATTGGAAACCAGGTGTTGAAGAACCGGTTCCTGGCCCCCCAATCCACGCCGCATTTTCTTCAGGGGCCCGAAAACTTTCCAGCCGAGGTGATGCGCGACTACTACGTGAACATGGCCAAAAACGGGGCAGGGATTATCTCCGTGCGCATTATGTCCAACCGGGTCCGTAAAGACCTAAAGGGCGACAGCGCTCACATGGTGATCTACGATCTGGAGGACGCCGGAGTCCTGAATTACATGGACCAGATGATTGAAGGCATTCATATTTACGGCTCCAAGGCATGTGCCGGCGTCATGGCGGGGATGAGAATGCCCGGTATGCCAGGGACCCAATCTGAAGACTCAGAAGAAAATAATCAAAAAATACTCGAAAATGTCGTTACCGAAGCAAAGTTTTATGAATCACACGGCTTCGACGCGATTCAGATTGTCGCCCGGGGAAATGAAAAGATGACCTTGGCGGCATGCGAAGCGGTCAAGGCAGCCGTACCGGACATGCTGACCATTACCGAGATTTTTGTCCGGGAGCCGTCCATCACCCAGCATAAAGAAGACAACTACTACAAGGCCGGGGGCACCGTCGACGAGGCTATTGCCTATGCAAAAAAACTGGAGGGAAAGGCGGATATCGCCATGGTGAGAATCGCCGACGCCTCGGCCGCCCACGCCACCACCTGGAATTCGAATAAGAGCGATCCCTATGCCATTCACTATGCCCAGGCAATTAAGAAAAGCGGCACCAAGGTCATCGTGGCCCCCGGCGGCGGCTTCCAGGATCTGGATCTGATGGAAGGCTATCTCAAAGACGGAAAATCGGATATGTTCACCCTGGCCCGTGCCTTTATTTGCGACTGGGAATATGGCCAAAAGATGGCAGCCGGCCGGGGCGAAGATGTCACGCCCTGCATCCGGTGCAACAAGTGCCACGGGGAGGACATGTTCAAGGGGCCCTGGTACACGGTGTGCTCCGTAAACCCCAAAGTCGGAATTCCGGCGGCCGTGAAATCGATCCGTCCCCCCGGCGCTTCAAAGAAGGTGGCGGTGGTTGGTGGGGGGCCTGCAGGGATGAAGGCGGCTCTGACGGCAGCGGAACGGGGCCACAGGGTCACCCTTTACGAAAAGAGCGAGGTCCTGGGCGGGCTTGCCCGGCATGCGGATTATTCCCCCTACAAGTGGGCCATCAAAGGTTTCAAAAATTTTCTGGCTCACCAGATGGGCAAAGCCGGTGTAGAAGTACTTCTGAAAACCGAGGCCACCCCCGAGATGATTCGAGCCGGGGGCTACGACACAATCCTGGTCGCAGTGGGTTCCGACCCCGTCGTGCCTCGCATTCCGGGCGCCGACGGCAAAGGGGTCTATAACATTGTCGAGGCCTACAGCAACGAAAAATCCATGGGGAAGAACGTAGTATTTATAGGCGGCGGAGAATTCGGAGCGGATGTGGGGATGTATCTTGCCAACGCAGGTCATAACGTAACGATGGTGACCGCGGGCAAGGAGCTCTTTCCGAACAACCGCCCCCACTATCCCGAAACGATTATCCAGACCTACGAGGATCTGAAGAACTTCCTCGTTATCACCGAGGCGGTCCCGACGGGAATTTCTTCCGGAAAGGTCACATACAAAGATGCAGGGGGGACTGAAAAATCGCTCAAGGCCGACAGTGTGGTGATCTATGCGGGATTCAAGCCGAGAAAGGACGAGGCGTTGAAGTTTTACGGCACCGCCAAGCAATTCTTTGCCATCGGCGACTGCAGTGATATGGGTGGCAATATCCAGAAGAGCATCCGTAGCGCCTTTTATTCGGCCTCTGAGGTGTAATTGAGAAATAGAGGTCGGAGATTCCGCCAGAGGCGGATCTTCGACCTCTATCCCCTCCATGCTCAACTCATATTCCGAATTCTGACCTCGATCCCCGGTTGATCTTCCAGCAGTTTCACCAGACGAGAAGTATCCGTGTCACCGAAATGATAGGGGTATAGAATTTTCGGCTGAAACGCCCGGGCCGCATCGGCCACCATTTCGGGGGTCATGGTATAGGGCAAATTCATGGGCAGGAAGGCGATGTCGATGTTTTGAAGTGATTTCATCTCCGGCGTGTTTTCCGTGTCCCCCGCGATATACACCCGCTTGTCGCCGAAGGTAAGAATGTACCCGTTGCCAACGCCCTTGGGATGAAAGGGCTGTCCGTTATCCCGCTTATGGACCAGGTTGTAGGCCGGAACCGCTTCGACGGTAAATCCGTCGATGGTTCGAACATCGCCGTTTTTTAAGATGATGCCGCCTTGAAGCTGCTGGGCACAGGTCTCGGTCATGACCACCCGGCTGTGGTCGGTGCGAACGAGGTTCAGGGCGCTCAGGTCCAGGTGATCAGGGTGATCGTGGGTGAGCAGAATAATATCGGCCTTCGGGAAGATCGAGTAGTCGGCGACCTTGGAATATGGGTCCACATGAATCACCGTCGAGCCGAAGGTGAGCATCAGTGATCCGTGACCGATGAAAGTGATGTTCAATTCTCCAGCGGATGTTTTGATGATATCCGTCCGGTAAGAACCGGCAGCCTCCGCCGAAGCCGAAACCATCATCAGAGCCGACAAAAATAAAGCAGACATGTTCCCCATGGGTAGGTCCTCCTTTTTGTCAAAAGAGTTCACCTTTATTTTTACGCGCTGGAATCAAGATAATCAAGGTGGATTTAGGTGATTAAGTGGTGGAGGGATTAAGGGGGCTCTGCAGGAGAAAGCCGAGGGATCCCGCTAAAAACGGCGGGACTAGGACGAGGGACGCAAAAAGCTGAAAGGCGAAAAATGAGCACTTCATGGGAATAAGAGATGATTACTTTGTAAGATCCCAGGACGAAAAAAACCGAAGGACGTTGATGAATCGCTCTGCCGGGACAAAGGACGTGTAAAAGCAGTTGCCCCTTTCGTCCCTCGTCCTGGCGAAGCGGTCTTCCCTCGTCCCTCGGTTCCCTACGCTCGAGGCACTCCTACGACTCCTGCTTTTTATCGATCCCCATCTTTGACCCATCCCCCCGGTCTTCCTTGGTATACGGATCGTACCCATAGGGGCGGCCGTAGCCGACGATGAAGCGGGGGTGTTTCGGATATGCCTGGTAAACCTGTACCACGTTATCCGCGTAGCCCTCGACTCGCCGCTGCCATTCCATGTGCTTCGGGTCGACATAGATGGCGCCGGTGGGGCAGACCTGGTCGCACATGGCGCACATCATGCAGGGATCGCCGTAGACGCGGGGCTCCACCGTATAATCGATGCCGTTGACCGGACAGATATCCATGCATCGGGTACACGTGGGAAACATGCATTTGTCCTTGTTATAGACAAGCTCGAAATGGATGCGTTTTTTTAGCTGTTCGGGTGTGTCGTTTTCAAGGCCGACCAATTCTTCGGGGATGCCGCCCTGTCGGCCTCCGGCGCCGCCGGGTGCGCCAGCCGGTGGGCCACCGGCCGCTCCGCCCGCTGCTCCGGGGGCTCCGCCAGTCCCACCGGGGGGGCCTCCAGGCCCGCCATCCTTACCACGTTCACCGGTCTGGGTAGGCGCCGCAGGAATCAGGCTGGTATCACCGGCATAGATTTTCTTGCTCAGTTCCCACTTTTCCTTGGCCCAGTTGGCGGCGTCCGCAAGATCCGTCTTGTCGGGATGTCCATCTCCCCGGCCCGGGGTCGGATCGCCCAGCGGACCGTAGACGGCCCCATGCCAGCTCCTGGAGCCAAGGGTGATAAGGCCGTGTTTTTTAAGCAGTGGAAGGCATTTGGCGTGATTGTTGCTCGCAGAGTCGCTGGTGGAAAACAGAACGATGTGCAGCCCGCCCACGTATCGAAGATTGGTCAGAAACGTATCGACGTCCAGCTTCAGTGCCGGTCCCATCAGGGGATACCCGAAGGCGATGAAGTCATAGCCCGCCAGCTTGTGCGGGTCGGCATCCTTGACGGAGAAGATGTCGCAGGCGCCCGAGGCTTCCGCCAACCCTTTTTGGATTGCCCGAGCAGCCTTTTCGGTATTTCCCGTCATCGATGAATAGACGACCACGCATTTGGTGTCGTTCTTTTTGATGGCGGCCTCTGCAACGCCCGGTTTAGAAAACGGATCCAGCAGTCCGGCAAGCTTTTTAACGAAAAGCGCCGACGCGGAGGCAGCCCCCGCGGAAAAAAGAAATTGCCGTCTTCCCATAAACGATCGAATCAGTTTCATCATTCCCTCCTTCAAATGGTTTTGGTGCAAATATTATCCGGGTATGCAATTAAGCGCCTGTACGACGCCGTATGTTCATTTCGATTTGGGCTTGTGGTCGGAATTACGTACAACTTGCCCGGGTGAAAGGCAAGCCTCATTCCTGATTATTAACGTTTTTTTACGATTGTTCCATTTGATACTCGAACTTGTACCCCGCTCCGTACATTGAGGTGCCCGCCGGATATTTGCAGTACCCAGCATGCCGAAGGGGTTGCCTTGATTCCAGCGGCAGATAGGGATGCGGGGCATGTCTTGAGAGGTGAAATAAAAGCCGGGTGTGAAGACGATTCATGGCCCCTCATATCCACAGGCGGCTATGAGGGGCCGATAACAGAACACATGCCTTTCTCTTAACCTATGCGGTTTTGGAAAGGAGTTGCTTCGCCGCGAAAACAGGTTTCGAGCGAGTTAAGATAATCCATGCCTTGCAGGCAAGCGCCGTCACAGTTTGCTGGCAGTCTCGAATATCACTTGTTTTTGCGCCCGGAATTGGACGTCAGCTCCACTTCCTTCCAAGCTCTTCGAGACCCGATTTTCCGAGGTCCTCGGGTGACATGGCGATCCTGAATTCGACATCCGCGTTGAAATTCAGGAAAAACGGCTCCGCAAAAAACGGTATTTTTGAGGAATTTTCTACGTTGATGACGGCCACGGCGCCGCGGGTCCCTCCTTGTTCCGTAAAATAAATCGATTCGGGTTTCATTTCGTCGATAATCCGGTGCAGCAACTCACCGACTTTTCCGCTTTTTACCAATGTGTTGAAAGGTTCGTGAGGTATTCTCACGTTCATTATCATTTTCATGGCTGACTCCTTTGTCTGATATGCGTAAGCACTCCGAGTGCTCATGAGCATAGGCAAAGGATAAGCCCCAACCTGCCCAAGTCAAGCAGCCGACCAACCATATTATTGAAGCATGGGATGCCCTTCGGAAATGGATATTTCAGGATTGACACGTCCAGCCGTCAGCGGTTAGCCTTCAAACAGAAGGGGTGGAGAATGATTTTCCGGATCTTCCCTCTGCTCTCGATAGCTGGCAGCTCAAATCGACCCAACGACTTCAACAGGAAAGTATACCATGAAATACACATTCATAGATTTTCCTCATACTCTGATTTTGGTGTTGCTTCTGACATGCCGGCTTGCATTCGCCGGAGCGGTACCCTATCCGGTGGTCGATACCGGACAGGACCATTGTTACAGCAATTCCGGAGTGATTGCCTGCCCGAATTCCGGAGAAGCGTTTTATGGCCAGGATGCCCAATACCGCGGGAATGCGCCGGCCTATCGGGATAACGGCGACGGGACGGTCTCAAGGTCGGAGTTCGACGGCCCGGCGGATCAATTCGATATTCTGGATGCAAACCATGACGGGTATCTGAGTGAAGATGAGGCACCGGGGTTGCCGAGGCAGTAATATTGAAAGGCAACGAAGAGCGGAAGGTGCGAAGAGCGGAAGAGCCGTGAAAAAACAGAAGGACGTAAGGGGGAAAGGGAGAAGGAAGAGGGACGACCGCCCCCCTGTTTTTCACGGCTCTTCGGCGCTTCCTGCCTTCCGCTCTTCAATCTTTTCTTTATTGCATAGAACATCGTCCCTCGCGATGATTTCTTGAGTTCCGGATATTACCGGGGGAATGCGCAGACAAGACTTCTTTTCGCTTTCCTCACAATTTATCCATATTTTAATCATATACTAACCCGACCGCCGGGAAGGTCCGGCGGTCTGCCGGTGTCTCCCTGCGGAAGGCCGGTCCTTGGAACACCTCATAAATTCACTGAATACTGTAATATGAACCGTCGGCGAGCCGTTTCGATATGCCGCGAAAAATCTGTCAGCCCAACAATCTTTTTCAGGAAGGAATTATGAAATGGTCTTAAAGAGAAGATTCTTCAGTACTTCCATTGCTGCCGCCGCCTCGTTTGTGCTGTTTCTGCCTTTGGGGGCTTTTGCCGCGCAGAACACTCTGAACGACAGCGGAATGTTTACAACTTCAGGCAACGGCAACCTGGTCCTGGCGGCCAGCGAGACGCCCGGCCAGGGCGCTCCCGGGGGCCCTGGTGGTATGGGAGCCCCCGGAGGTGCCGGCGGTCCGGGGGGCGGCCCCGGTGGGCCGGGTGGTCCCGGCGGTCCAGGTGATGTCAATATCGGGGCGGAGGCCATGTCGGCCGAACCGGTGGTCAGCGCCGCCGAGTCGCAGCTTGCAGACTTCGATTCCGTGAAAAACAAGGATGCCGTCATCACCGTGTATGATTTCGGACTGATGGACGCCTGTGCCGGCAGTGGGGGCGCCCCGGCCTTCTGTCAGGAAAAGAATCTGACCCTTGGCGAGTTGGCAAAGGCGGTGGCGGGAGCCACACTGTTGGTCAAGGGGGATGCGCCAAAAGATCCTGTTGCCTATTGTGTCGGAAAGGAGCTGCTGAAAAAGGCGGCTTCTCCGGATCAATCTGTCACCGGCTATGATGTGGCCCGAATGCTTCTGATGGCCCTGGGCGTCCAAAAGGTTTCCGGCGGTGATTCCGTGGTGGCCGATGCGTTCAAACAATACGACCTGACAAAAGGCCTCGGGGGCTTGGATCTTTCCAAGACCATCTCCCGGGACAGCGCTGCGGGGATGATCGCCACCGCGCTTTCCCTCAGCGACGGAAGCGGGCTCATCCCCAGGGTTCTCCATAATCACCCCGTACAGCTGGGCAGCGGCAGCCGGACCATCGACAATACCCGCATTTTCAACCTTGGCGGTTCGGCGGTTCAAAATTCCGACCAGTCCGTTCTGGTGGTGCGAAATTCCAGGATCGACGGCGACACGTCGATAAAGACCCAGCCCCTGGCCGGAAACCCTGGTGGTCTTCTGGTGGGGGGCAGCATCCGCACCACCCTGACCCTGGGACAATCCCAGGCCTTTTATATCAATTCCGAAGTCAACTCCAAGGACTGGGCCGCCCTTTCCACCGACGCGGCCAAAATGGTGACGGCGCCGGGCCAGAAGGAACTCGGTCTTTATGCCTACGGCACCACCGCGCGGACCCTTGAAGGCGGATACGGCACCTATTCCGACCTTTTCTGCAATGTGTACCTTTTCGGCTCAGTGATCGATTCGGCCGAAATCGGTATCATCAGCGGGACCTACGGAAGAGTCACTGTCGGCACCATCGCGGACGGCGAGTCTGACACGGCGCTGGCATCCCATCTGACGGCATCCGACCGAAACGCCCACAGCGACAAGAACGCCGGTTCGGTGGTGACCGGCGGTCGGAACGCCCTGATGATCCACAGCGTCAACCTGCCGCCTTATTGGGCGAACAAGGGCTACAGCAAGGAGGAAATTCCACTCTATTCCGCCGAGATTTCGGTTCACGAAAGCACCCTGGCCACGGATCTGAGTCTCGATAAGCACCTGGCATACCCCGCGGAGCGCCAGGCCTATATCGATCATCATGCCGGTTCGGTGATCGCCATCAAGAGCAGCAACACCGATATCAACCTGAACCGGGTAAAGCTTATCGCGGATCCGAAGGGTTCCGGCGCCCTGATTCACACCCTCATCAACAACGACTCCCGGTTCATGATCAAGGTCCCAGATGGCCAGACATATCCCGGCGTCAAGGTCCACATGACCGATATGACCCTGGCCGGAGACATCCTCAGCGAGGACTATCAGCGGGATACGATACTGACCCTGAACAGCGTTTCCCTCACCGGCAAAATCGTCAGCGGGACGGCCGAGGGCTGGAACGCCCTGTGCAAAGAAAAGGGGTTTGAGAGCCTCATCATCGATCCCGACGGCTATAAGACCGTGCATGGTGTTCACCTGACATTGGGCACAGATTGCGTCTGGACCGTGACCGGCAAGAGTACCCTCACCGCCTTGACCATCGGGAAGGGGGTCGTGATCGCGGCACCCGGCGGCAGAGCCTTGACAATGACAGTCGATGGAAAAAAAACGGCTATCAATGCCGGGACTTACAAAGGGAATATCCTTCTGACCGTTTCAGGAGATAGGTAGCCGGATTGCCCGGGTTCGACCGGGATTTCCGAAAACAACCAGACCCGGTAAAAGAGGGGCCGTCTCAAACATGAGGCGGCCCTTTTTTTGAACGTCGCCATCCGGTCGCCCTTTTTTTACACACCTTTTTCATGAATCGACCTAAAACTGGTTCCTTTATATCCACCGGATTCCGCCATGACCGAGCCCTCGTTTATAATTGTAACAATGCGATAAATAAAAATATTTAGCCGAATGTTGCCGGATGGGGCCTGGATTGGTACAGCCGTTGCTATCCATTAGAATGAAGCCGTGAATGCGGCGTTCACGGGGATGTGTTCTCAACCGGTAGCAAAGGAGTATCGTCATGAAACATTTCAAGACCAAAATCGGTTTGATCGTTGTTTTACTGACGTTGGGTATTTTCGCGGTGGCATTGGCGAATGACGGAAGCGGCGCCGAAAACGGCGGATATATGATGGGCCCGGGGATGATGGGTTATGGCATGGGGTATCACCGTCAGATGATGGGCTACGGTATGGGATATGGCGGTCGCATGGTGGGTGTCACACAGAATGGGAAAACCAACCTGTCGAAGGAAGATTCCGCCAAACTGCAGGCGGCCCAGAAGAAATTTTACAACGACACCCAGGACCTTCGAAATTCAATTGAGCAAAAAGAGCTTGCCTTGCGTCAGGAACTCCAAAAGGAGACTCCGGACCGCGACACGGCGCTCAATCTGCAGAAAGAGCTTTCCAAGCTCCAGGCCGAGTTTGCACAAAAATCGCTGGAACATCGGCTGGACCTGCGAAAGACGTTTCCGGATCTCGCCCTGGGGTGGATGGGCCATGGACACCGCGGCGGATACTGGTGGTAATCCCCCCCGCGTTCGACGGAAGGCGGCATCCAGCCGCCTTCCGCAAGATAAAGATGAATGAATTCGTCTGATTCAGGAAGGGTGACAGGGAGGGAGGTGACGAAAAATGGCTGAACATGTCGGATTGGTGCTCAATACGTTTGAGAACAGAACAGCCGAGGTGCTTACCGACCGAAAAGACGCTTGCAGCGGGTGCAGCGAGGCCCATAATTGCCGGACGTGTCTGACCAGCGCCCATCTCGTTGCCACTGTGCAAAATCCCGTCGGTGCTCACGCCGGGGACCTGGTGACCATTTTTCTGGAAGATTCCGTCCTGTGGACGGGGGCCATTTTTTTGTACATCGTCCCGGTGTTGTGGCTGCTGGCCGGCGGGATTATCGGTGACGGCATGGGGACTGGCTGGCGGATCGGCGCAACCGGCGGCGCGATATTATTCGGATTCCTGGGGCTTGCAACCGGCCTCCTGATCGCCATGATTATTTCGAGATCTTCGAAGTTCGGCCAGACGATAACCCCCCGAATCACCCGGGTGGTAGAACACCACAGCAGAGTAATCGAGACCGGACATTTGGATATGAATAGCCCAACCGGAACCGCCTGCTGCAAATAAGCCATTATTGCCATCAGCGGTTTGTTTTCATCCACTCTCGCCACGTTGCACGTTGCTGGTGGCAGGCGCCGGCACTTGCATCGATAACCTCGGTGACCCGCAACCACTCTTGAAGAAAAACTCTTAAAAAAACCGGGAACGATACGAAAAAATTTCTCGTTTGGGTCGGTCCACCGGGGAACCAGTGCGAAATGGTTTTGCAGCTCGCGTGAGAAACTGCCCTTGAAAATAGCGGCGATGGAGACGCCCGCATTAAAACCAACAGGTCGGGGGCTTGCGGCGGTTGTGACAGCGGCGCCGGACACTGTCACAGTTGCCTGGCGCCGGGGCGGGGTGTACATTGCACATCGGGTTGAGCGCCGGCACCGCTTCGTTAATCTTCTGCATTACCGGACTTGTTTTCGGGCTATTCCTGGTAAAAGTAATTGATCGAAGTGACTGAGCAGGGTGCAATCTGTCGCCGACTATCACCAGCGTGATTTTTTTCCCCGGAGAAAAGATAGCGCCCTCTAATCGAGACGAAGCGGAGGTCTTGAATAAAAATACCTACAAGAGAATCAGAAGCGGAGATAACCCGATCGCGATGCCAACGACAGTGATAAAGATATCCTCGACCTTCTCGATAATCTCATACACATGGTCACTATGGCTGTTTAAAATGTTTTCCATGATGTAACCTCCTTTCCAATCATGTTCGTGGTAAAAAAGCAGGCTGTGCCACGAACCTCTTCATTCAAGAATTTTTCATTCGTTTTTCTTTCGTCTTCCGTCTCCATCGGAAAATCCGATGGAGACTGCCGTTTGACATAATTATTGAGCAAAGTGCATGCCAGCGAACAGCGAAATACTCCTGTCTTGTCTTTAACTATAATAAATAATGGCGTATTCTATTGCTATGGGGCGCTGATTGCTTGGGCTGCTTCGGCAGGGAGAAAAATCACATCCTGGAAGGTGTGTTTGATTTACCCGGTTTTGGAGTGCCGTTCTCTCAAGCTGTATAAAAATCGCGCATGTCGTTTTCGGATGTTTTGATGAATTTACTTCCGATCAGCAGCACGTATTTCAGTTCGACTGCTCATTTCCTTCTACCGTTTGTTCATGGGTGTCAGGCTCGGCTGCTTCCCCTGCCGATTCTTCGTGGTGGTGGTGATTTTCACCGAGATCGGCACTCCCGGCCTGTTGGACAAATTGTGCATAGTGCTGTGCATCAAGCTCCGGAAGCTTCTTTATAAATGCCGTCATGGCGGCAAGCTCTTCACTGTTATGGTTGATCCCGAAGGCCGGCATTCCCGTCATTTTGATACCATTATCGATGATCCAATAAATCTCCTGACGATTCATATCGGTCGTTGACAATTGAAGAGAAGGCGGTGCCGGATATAATCCTTCCGCAAATTCTTCCTGGGAGATGCCCGGTGCGCCATGGCATTTTCGGCAGGTTTCGTCAAAGTGGATAACGCCTTTCAAGGCAAGCGATGGATCGTCAAAGGAGGGCAATTTTACTTCATGACTGTGGTGGGCAACCGAACGGTCCCGAACAAGCTCCATGAGTTGAAATGTGAGGGACAGGTGTGGAACCCTTGCGGAGATATTGTATGTGCCCGACACTGCAAATACTACCGCCCCGGCAATGAGAACGCATATCGTAAGAAGAACAATAAAAAATGTTTTCATGATGGCGCCCCTTTTTTGTTGCTGTGGTTGATCGCCCCGGAGTTTTCCCTTCGAATGTCGGAAGCCGCTCCAGGGGCATAAGCTTCATTTATTATACTTGCATGTCAGATTCGTATTTGCAAATTTGTTTACGCAGCACTTGAATTGAAAATGGAATCTAAAAAATTCGATTTTCTCAGAAGATCAATGCGGTACAAAGCCCAGGCGCGCATTTTTTTCACACATAATTCGGTCGGCACGCACAGATTGTATCCAAAATATCCATCCGGCTTTTTTCCAGAATGGGCATTTCGGGTTTCTCACAAAGGTTTGGCACAAAATACCATGTTAAAACGGTGGGTTGCCAGTATATTCTCACTTTGTGGTATGGTTGTTGCGTTATTAGAAGTCAATTACTGAAACAACCTTATGACGGGAGGCATAGAATGGACAACCTGTTTGGCCTCATATTCATCGGCGTGGTTTTGTTTCTGATGTTCAGAAAAGGCGGCGGTATGGGGTACTACGGCAGCCATGGGCATGGAAACCACGGCCGTTATCATTCGTATCCCTTCCAAAACGGCCCCTCAGACCGCTTTTCAGGAGTTGACCACGAGCCGGAAATTATCGATCTGAGCAAAGACGATTACAAAGTCCTTCCGGATGACGGCGAGATGCAGGAAAGCGTCGGGGACAGTCGGCGCCATCGCCATGATTGAATCCATGACAGGATGCTTTCGGTTGTGATACACTATGCTGGAGGTTGCGACAAAATTCTTCAATTAATTTGGAGAATTCTCCCCCGGAAAGGAGTTGTATGATGGCCATTGACCTTGTTTGCGGAATGATTGTCGATGAATCTTCGGCACCTGCCCGGATGCAGCATGAGGGGAAGAACTATTTTTTCTGTGCCGAGTACTGCCGGGATGCCTTCGGCAAAGACCCTGGGAAATATATCGGCGCCGAAAAATCCTGGGGACAGGCCGTGGATCCGGTTTGCGGGATGCAGGTGGATATCCCGAACGCTGCGGCCATGAGCGTCCACAAGGGTGCTTTCATTTACTTCTGTAATCCCTCCTGCAAGCAGAAATTCGATGCAGATCCTGAAAAATATCTGAA
Organism: Desulfobacterales bacterium; assembly: GCA_040235505.1. Lineage (GTDB taxonomy): Bacteria > Desulfobacterota > Desulfobacteria > Desulfobacterales > JAFDDL01 > JBECKW01. Next base: position 14,124 of record JBECKW010000112.1, on the reverse strand, counting down.
ACCCGCCGACATCAAGGACCCCGGTAGAAAATCACCGCTGGCGGGCCGCCCGCCCGCAACCGGGTCTCCGGCGGGTCTGAAAAAGGTGGATTTCCCGGTTTCCGGTATGAGCTGCGCGAGCTGCGTGGCACGGGTTGAAAAGGGCCTGGCCAAAATGCCCGGGGTTCAGGAGGCCAAGGTGAATTTCGCTTCGGAGAAAGCGACGGTCCAGTTCGATCCGTCCCAGGTCCGGCTGGGCGGGCTCATCGATCTGGTCAAAGACCTGGGTTACGAGGCGGGGCTTGAGAAGGTGACCCTGCCGGTTCAGGGGATGAGCTGCGCCTCCTGCGTCAAACGGGTGGAGAGCGCCCTCGGCGGACTGGACGGTGTGGTGTCCGCCGGTGTGAACTTTGCCACCGAAAGGGCCACCGTCCAGTATATCCCCGGGGCGGTTTCCGTGGCGGATTTCAAAAAGGCGGTAAAAGACGCCGGTTATGAGATCATGGACATCGGCCCGGTGGAGACCGAGGATGTGGTGGACCGGGAGCGGGCCGCCCGGGAAGCCGAGTTCCGGAAACTGAAGCGCAAATTCATCACGGGCCTGGTGCTGGTGATCCCGGTGTTTCTTCTGGCGTACTGGAAGATGTTCGGACTGGACCGGCTGTATCCTTTGAATCGAAATACGGATTTTCTCCTGCAGCTTTTGTTTCAGACGCCCATTCAGTTCTGGGTGGGGTGGCAGTTCTACGCCGGGGCCTGGAAGGCGGGAAAACACGGCGCCGCGGACATGAACACACTGATTGCCGTGGGCACCTCCGCCGCCTACCTTTATAGCGTCCTGGCCATGGCATTTCCCCATCTGTTTTCGGCCCAGGGGCTTGCGGCCGAGGTCTATTTCGATACCGCCGGGGCGATTGTCGTCCTGATCCTGTTGGGACGGCTTCTTGAAGCCCGGGCCAAAGGGCGCACCTCCGAAGCCATCAAGAAACTCATCGGGCTCCAGGCCAAGACCGCCCGGGTAATCAGAGGCGGGAAGGAAGAAGACATCCCCGTGGCGGACGTCATGATCGGTGACCGGGTGGTGGTCCGCCCGGGAGAAAAGATTCCGGTGGACGGCGTCGTCCGGGAAGGCCGCTCCGCTGTGGACGAGTCCATGGTGACCGGGGAATCGATACCGGTGGAAAAGCAGGCGGGGGATTCGGTCATCGGCGCCACCCTCAACAAGACCGGCACCTTTCAATTCGAGGCTTTCAAGGTGGGCAAGGACACCATGCTCTCCCAGATCATCAAGATGGTGGAGGCGGCCCAGGGCTCGAAACCGCCCATTGCCCGGCTGGCGGACATCATCGCCGGTATCTTTGTGCCGGCGGTGATCGGGATCGCCATTGTCACCTTCATCGTCTGGTACGTGTTCGGGCCGGCCCCCGCCCTGACCTATGCGCTGCTGAATTTCGTGGCCGTGCTCATCATCGCCTGTCCCTGTGCCCTGGGACTGGCCACCCCCACCTCCATCATGGTGGGGACGGGCAAGGGTGCCGAGTACGGCGTTCTGATCCGGGGCGGGGAGGCGCTGGAAACGGCCCATAAGATCACGGCCGTCGTGCTGGACAAGACCGGCACCCTCACCGAGGGAAAGCCGTCGGTGACAGACATTGTGGCGCCGGCCCCGTTTACCGAAGATGAAATTCTCCGCCTTGCCGCCTCGGCGGAAAAAGGCTCCGAGCATCCCCTGGGCGAGGCCATCGTCGGCCGGGCCATGGAGAAGAACCTGACCCTGGCCAAACCGGAAGCCTTCAATGCCGTGGCCGGCCGCGGGATCGAGGCGACCCTGGAAGGCCGCGCCCTGCTTCTGGGCAATTTGAAACTGATGCAGGACCGGGGAGTGGATTCGAAATCCCTCGAAGAAGTGGCCGAGTCGCTTTCTGGCCAGGGCAAAACTCCCATGTTCGTGGCCGTGGACGGAAAGCCCGCCGGAATCGTGGCCGTGGCCGACACCCTCAAGGAGAATTCCAAGTCGGCGGTGGATGCGCTTCACCGGATGGGCATCGAGGTGGCCATGATCACCGGCGACAACCGGCGGACCGCCGAAGCCATCGCCGGCCAGATCGGAATCGACAGGGTCCTGGCCGAAGTGCTTCCGGACGGAAAGGCCGATGAAGTGAAAAAGCTTCAGGCCGAAGGCAAAAAGGTCGCCATGGTGGGAGACGGCATCAACGACGCACCGGCATTGGCCCAGGCCGACGTGGGACTTGCCATCGGCACTGGTACCGACGTGGCCATGGAGTCGGCCGATATCACCCTGATCAGCGGAGATCTCAAGGGGGTTCTCACGGCCATCGCCCTTAGCCGGGCCACGATCCGGAACATCAAGCAGAATCTCTTCTGGGCCTTTGCCTACAACACGATTCTGATTCCGGTGGCCGCCGGGATCCTCTTCCCCTTTTTCGGGATTCTTCTAAACCCCATTTTCGCTGCCGCGGCCATGGGCCTTTCGTCTGTCACGGTGGTCTCCAACGCCCTGCGGCTCAGCCGCTTCCGGGCGCCGGAAATGACACCCGGCGCCGTTTGAAGATAAGGTTTGAATTCGATTAGAGGTAAAGAATTATCTTCGGACCAGATTGAACATGTCGCTGATCAGCGGGACATCCCGCAACTGGTGGTAGAGCGCAATTCCCGCGTGGCCGATGAGATAAGCCCACATAAAACCGCCGAAAAAGCTGTGGACTTCGGCAATTCCAGCCACCAGGGGGGACATACCGCCCTCCGGGGCCATTGCAAAGAAAATGGTCCCGCCCGTAAGGGCCATGGCCGAGACGGTCAGCAGGCCGAGTCCGTGTACGGCTCCCGCAAGGGGGAGCGTTTCGGTCCGCTGATCCGGGAACCCGTTTCGAATCCAGTTCGGAACTGCCACTATATCCGATTTCAAATGGCCCATGCGTTCGCGGGAAAACCAGGGCAGCAGATGCCCCCAACCGTTGACCGGACGGACCGCCAACAGCCGAAGCCAGTGCAGGAGCACCAGGCATGCCACACAGATCCCGGACCACCGATGAATCTGAAAAAAGAATCGCCCGGGCTCTGGAGGCGCCATCCCCTGCTGGCGGGCAACTTCCATAAACAGGCTGCAGAAAAGCTGAATAAGGACGGTCAGGGCCAGTCCGGCATGAAGCCATCGAGTTGTTCGGTCATACTTCATTTATCCCCCTTGTCCCGGTTCGATTTCAATGTCTGTTTCAACTGATCCATCGCTTTCCCGAAATCTTCCCAGCTCCCCTCTTTAAGTGCCTTCTGTGCGTCGTCAAACTGTTTTCCGGCCTGGATCAGGGTTTCGTTTGTCGCCGGCGACAGGACGGCGGGAAGGGTTCCGGTTTGGGCCTGGGCGGGAGGAGCGGCGGTGCCGAATACTTCTCCGATGGCCTCGTCCAGGGTCGGCGCCATCACCACCTTCTTCCCGGAAATCACGATCACGCGGATGAGCTGGGGAATATTGACCCCTTCGGCCAGAAGATACACCGGTTCCACATAGAGGAATGAATTGTCGATGGGGATCACCACGAGATTCCCCCGGATCACCTGGGAGCCCCGCTGATCCCAGAGTGAGAGCTGCTCCGAGATGACCGCGTTCTGGTCGATCATCGCTTCGATCTGGATCGGCCCGAAGGTCAGCCGCTCCTTGGGAAGCTGGTAGACGATAATCTTTCCGTAATCATCCTCGTCGCAGTTCGCTCCCATCCAGGCGATCATGTTGTCCCGGCCCTGGGGTGTAAAGGGCGTCATCAGGAAATACTGCAGCTTCTTGGTGTCGGGGAGACGCATCAGGATGTAGTATGGCTGAAACGTCACCGCCTGACCGGCGTACTTCTCCTGGGGCAGCGTCCACAGGTCTTCCTGGTTGTAGAACACCTGGGGGTCGGTCATGTGATAGTTCATGTACGTGCTGGCCTGGATCTTGAACAGGTCCTGGGGATAGCGCAGGTGGGATCTCAGCGCTTCCGGCATGCTTTCCAGGGGCTCGAACATGTGGGGAAATGCGCTTCGGTATAGCTTGAGAACCGGGTCGGCGGTGTCGTTCACGTAGAAGTTCACGGTACCATTATAGGCATCCACCACCACTTTGACGGAGTTTCGAATATAGTTGATTTTCGTTTGGGAAACGTCGGTGGGCTGGGAATAAGGATAGCGGTCCGACAGGGTATAGGCATCCTGGATCCAGTAGAGTTTCCCGTCGGCCAGCACGAGGTACGGATCGCTGTCGAGGCCCAGAAACGGGGCGATTTTCTGCACCCGGGTCTGGACGTCCCGATAGATCTGGATGCGGCTTTTCGGCGTCAGGTAGCCGGTCAACAGGATGTTGATGTCCGACTGAGTCCACGCAAACAGCAGTTTTTTCCAGTAATGATTCAGGGGGATGCCGCCTTTTCCGGCATACTGTGTGTAGACATTATCGTTTCCCTTCGGATAGTCGAACTCTTTGATCTGGGTCGCCACAATCCTGTAGCCGGGCATCTCTTCTCCGTAGTAGATGGCCGGCTGATCGACCTTGAGGCCGTAGTCGGATTTGGGCGGAATATCCTGGAGCACATAGACGGGGAGCCCGCCTTCGGCCTGCTTCGAAACAAAGCTCATCACCAGTCCGTAGCCGTGGGTGAACTGCAGGTTCTGATTCACCCATGTCCGCGCCTTCTCAGGCAGTTGTGAAGCCAGTTGCCGCGCAGACAGCATGACCTGCTGGGTGCCGCCGTCCGCCAGATGATACCGGTCCACATCCACCGAGTCGAACTGGTAGTAAAGCCGGATTTCCTGGGTCTGCCGGTAGGTCTGAAGGATGGGGCGCCAATCCCAGAGGCGGATGTTCTGAATGGTGTCCTCGTGATTTTGAATATCCTTGTAGGTAATGTCGCTCAGGGCTGGATAGGCTTTTTCCGTGATCCGGTCGAGCTGGAAGGCCTTGCGGGTGAAGGCGATATTGTTTTTCAGAAAGGGTGCTTCGAGTTGCAATTCGTTGGGCTGGACCTTGTATTTCTGGATGACACCGGGCAGCAGAACGAGGACCAGGAAGTAGAGAACAAAATATCCCCCCGCTCCCATTAAAACCAGAACGAATCTACGTTTTAAAACGCAAATAAGGATAAATGCCCCCAGAATGACCGTAGCGATCAGCATGACCCAGAGGCCGATGCGCTCCGCGTGAAAGGCGGTATATCCGACTCCGTACACCACGCCCCGGGTGGAGTAGAGCAGTTCGAAGCGATCCAGGTAAATTCCCCAGGCCCAGCTTGCCATAAAGAAAAGCAGGAGAAGCGAAAGATGTCCGAAAATCTTCCGATCCGCATGACCGGCCTGAAGCATTCCCGGCTGAAGCAGACCGAACTGGGAATAGGTAAGCCCGACAGCCGCCAGAGCGAGGACCGTGAGCCCCGAAAACGAATTCTGGATGATTTCATAAAAGGGAAGGTGGAACAGGTAAAACCCGATGTCCTTACCGAATATCGGATCACTCTGCCCGAACGCGCCGCCCCAGTGAAACCGCAGGAAAACATCCCACCGGACGTAAAACGCAACGGCAAACCCGACGCCCAGAACCGCCGAAACCAGCATCACCGCCGCCTTGGAGACACCGGGAGACAGCACTGCACCCTGTTTCATATAAAGCACCACGTTACCTTCGGAAACTCTGCCTTGTTGCCGCAATATACCGGCCAGCGCAATTCGAAGATTAAGCCACAGGAATAGAAAGGAGATCACAAAGGCCGGTATGGCCAACATCAGCTTGATGGAAAAAATACGCCGGAACACCTCGCCATACCCGACCTGGCTCATCCAGATCCAGTCCTGGATCAAATCGGAACTTTTGACGAGAGCGACGATCAGAAGAAAAGGAATCAGTACCAGCAGCCAGCGCCGGGTTCGAAAGGTCCGAGGGCTTATTTCCATTTGGCGTTCTCCTATGATGGTTCGGGGTTTAAAATTTCCCGACATCGGGATCTTCGACATGGTTCCAACGGCTTTCATCATACCCCCCGAACGGGAGCGGATACAACCTAAATATTACAAAAGCTTGCGTTCAAGTCCGAAACCAGGCATCGACGCAGGTCATCGGAACCCGGAAGGGCCTTTGAAGACCCGCCTTTCCCTGTAAGGCTGCAAAATGATATAAAAGAAACTACGGAGAGAATCCGGCCCGGGGTGTAACAATTTACATCCTGCACCGTTAACGTGTTGGTGGGTTGCAATGTCGGCGTTGCTGCCGGCGGACAGGCGGAATTTGGCGGGAAGCCTGTTGAGGGATTCCTGCAGGGTTTAAGGCGCCTGGCAGGCACTTCCGCTTCGGGCAACCGGAAAGCGGGTGTTGAAGCCACCGGGCACCGTTTTTTTTGAAATGGTGATAGAAAAATGAAAACAAGACCTCCCCGATATATCCACACCCGGGCTGCGCACTCCGGACGAAGCGTTTTGCTCGGCCTCCTGTTTCTGACCCTGATACTGATGGGTTGCGGTTCTTCCGGATCGAAAGACATCGCCCCCGAGGCGAGCTTTACGGTCTCCACCGATTCCGGCTCCTACCCGCTGGAAGTCACCTTCGATGCGTCGGCTTCCACCGACAGCGACGGCAGTATCAGCAAATATGCATGGACGTTCGGGGACGGTGGTACCGGGACCGGGGTAAGCGCGGACCACACCTATTCGGAAGCCGGTACCTACACGGCGGAGCTGACCGTTACCGACAACGGCGGCAAGAGCGCCACCGCAACCCACGACATCGATGTAAAACCCCAATACAGCCTCAGCGGCACGGTGACATCCGCCGAATACGTGGTGGCGGACAGCGACGTCAATGATATTTACGCCGATTATGTTCCCAACGACACGCCCGCCGAGGCTCAGTCGATTTCATCGCCCTGTTCGGTCAGCGGGTATGTGAACCTGCCCGGTGAAGGACCGTCGGGCCGCTCGTTCACATCCGGAGATGAAGACGATTATTTCAAGGCAACCCTTACGAGGGGTACGAACATTACCCTTTATACAGCGGAATACTCGGCCAATGACGACCTGAGCCTGTATCTTTATGCATCGAATGACACAAGTACGCCGGTGGATGCATCCCTCACCGTGGGGGCGATCGATTCCCTCACCGTGCCCTCCGACGGGACCTATTACATCCGGGTGTCGGCCACCGAAGGGGCGTCCATCTACGTCCTGATTCTTGGGCAGTCCGGTTCCGCAAGCGCCCAATACCCGCTCCGGCTGAGCGACGACTTTGTCCCGGGAGAGGTGCTGGTGCGATTCAAGGACGGCACGACGGGAAACGTTTCCGCCACCGCCATGGCCGCAACCACCATATCGACGCTTGGCTTTGCCGACAAGGGGGGCACCGCGGGGCTTGACCGGCTTCTGGCCCGGAGCGATTCCGTGGGGAAAGCCACGCTGTTTGCCCGGCTGGGGGTCCAGGCTAGCCTGGCCCATAGTCTGGCGGCGGGAAAAGCGGATTCGAAAACCACCGCCAAACTCGAGACCCTCTGGATGATCCGGGGGCTTCGAAAACAATCCGACGTCGAAATCGCGGAACCCAACTATATCCGAAAGGCCTTCACGGTGCCCAACGACCCCATCTATTCCAAACAGTGGAACTATCCGCTGATAAACCTCCCGAAAGCATGGAGCGTGACCACCGGCAGCAGCAACGTGGTGGTGGCGGTGATTGATACCGGTGTGTTGCTGAAGCACCCGGACCTGCAGGGGCAGCTTGTGGCCGGCTACGATTTTATTTCGGATCCGGACACTTCCCAGGACGGAGACGGCGTCGATGACAATCCCGACGATCCCGGGGACGGCGATGTGGGAGGGAGTTCCTTCCACGGAACCCACGTGGCCGGGACCATTGCCGCCGCCTCGAACAACGCCATCGGGGTGGCGGGGGTCGCATGGGGGGTGAAAATCATGCCCTTGCGGGTCCTGGGCAAAGGAGGGGGCACCTCCTACGATATCATCCAGGCGGTGAAATATGCGGCGGGACTTGCGACCGATTACAGCGGGATTCAACTGGACTCTCCCGTGGACATCATCAACCTGAGCCTGGGGGGCACCGGCTACTCCGAGACCGAAGCCGAAGTATATGCCGAAGCCCGGGCCCAGGGCGTCATCATCGTTGCGGCCGCCGGAAACACCGGGAGCACAACCAAGACGTACCCGGCGGCCTATGACGGCGTGGTATCGGTGAGTGCGGTGGGGTACGACGAATCCCTGGCTCCCTATTCCAACTACGGTAGCACCATCGACGTGGCGGCTCCCGGGGGCTCCCAGCTCGACCAAAACGGGGACGGGGTCCCGGACTGGGTGTGGAGCACCCTCGGGGACGACAGTAGCGGAACTATCGAGATGATCTATGGCACTATGATCGGTACCAGCATGGCGGCCCCGCACGTTACCGGTGTGGCGGCCCTGATGAAATCGCTTTACAGCGGCCTGACGCCGGATAAATTCGACGCGCTGCTTCAGGGGGGGTACTTGACCCAGGATCTCGGCGATTCGGGCCGGGACGACAAATACGGTTATGGGCTGATCGACGCTTACAAGGCGGTCTTGATCGCAAAGGAGGGTGGTGACAGCGGCGGGCTTCCGGCCATCCTCACGGTCACTCCGAGCACCCTGAGTTTCGGCAGCTTCATTGAGAGTACCGATGTGACGGTTAAAAACGGCGGGGGCGGCGAGGCCCTGACCCTCAGCAGTTACACCTCGGATTCATCATGGCTGACGGTCACCCCCTCGGACGTGGACAGCGATACCGGACTGGGCACTTATACCGTCGCCGCGGACCGCAGCTCGCTTTCCGACGGAACCTATACCGGCAAGGTCACTTTTGAATCCACCGACGGGGAGGAAACCACGGTTTCGGTTTCCATGCAGGTGGGGACCGCCGCCGTATCGCTGGACGGTGGATACCATTATGTCGTACTGCTGGACCCGGACACCCTGTCCACCATCGACACCGTCGGCGTGGCTCCGGACAGCAGCGGGCAGTATTCATATGAATTTTCGGGCCTTTCCTACGGCGATTCGTATCTCGTATATGCCGGCACGGATCCGAACAACGACGACTACATCTGCGACGAGGGGGAATCCTGCGGGGCCTACCTTTCCGTGGACCAGCCCACCACGCTGACGATCGATGGAGACATGACAGGCATTGACTTTACAACCAATATCAGCATGAGCCTGCCCACCGGCACCACCAGCCAGTTTGCGGCGGAGGGGTGGCCCCTCCAACGCCTCCAGCGAAAGGCAGTGAGGGAGGTTTCGAAATAAGGGCCGCGTCTTTCCGAGGCTCTGAAATAGAGGCTCTGAAACACCCGTGCACCGCACCTGTTTTCGTGCTATGGTATTGCCATGAAAGTCCTTCTAATCTCCGCAAATACAGAGCAGATCAACATGCCGGTGATGCCGCTGGGACTGGCCTGCGTGAAAGAGGCCGCCCGGCGGGCGGGGAATTCGGTTCGGGCCCTCAACTTGATGACGAGGGCGGACATCGACGAACTCCTTCCCGGCGCCATCCGGGAGTTCGGCCCGGAAGCTATCGGCATTTCGGTTCGAAATATCGACGACCAGTCCAGGGAATCTCCCCGCTTCCTTCTGGATGCGGTCAAACCGGTGATGTCGGCCTGCCGGAGACTTTCGAATGCCCCGGTGATTCTCGGCGGCGCCGGCTACAGCATTTTTCCCCAAAGCGTCCTGGATTACCTGGGGGCGGATTTTGGAATCCGGGGCGAGGGGGAGGAAGTATTTGTCAGGCTGCTGTCCCATCTGGCAAGGAAGGAGCCGGTCCCGGATCTCCCCGGCCTCTACTTTTCGGACGGCCGTCCGGCACGGAACCCGGAACCCGTCAAACTCCTTGATGCCTACCCGCTGCCGGACCCCGACCGGTCGCTATCGAGCCATCCAGGTTTCGATCCTAAAAATATATGGCTTCCTTTTCAAACCCGGCGGGGATGCCCCATGGTCTGCAGTTACTGTTCCACGCCGCTCATCGAAGGCACCCGACTTCGGAAAAGGTCCCCCGAAAGTGTCGTTTCAGCTCTCCGCCACCATGTGGATGCCGGCCTCACCCAATTCTTTTTCGTCGATAACACCTTCAATATTCCCATGTCCTACGCGAAAACGATCTGCGACGCCATCATCGCTTCGGGTCTCGATATCCGATGGCAGGCCATCATCTACCCGAATTTCGTGGATGAAGAACTGGTGGAGAAAATGGCGAAGGCCGGATGCGTCAGGATTTCCCTGGGCTTTGAAAGCGGTGACGAAGGCATATTGAAACAGATGAACAAACGGACCGACCTGACCACGATCATCCGGCTTTCAAATCTCTTCAAAGCCGGCGGCATTTTGCGGATGGGATTTCTACTGCTGGGCGGCCCCGGAGAAACCCGCGCGACCGTAGAAAAAAGCCTTGCTTTTGTCCAGAGTCTTGATTTTGAATTGATGCGAATTACCGTTGGAATCCGAATCTACCCCCATACCCCCCTCGCCCGGCTCGCACGAACCCAGGGCTTGATTCCCCCCGATGATACCCTCCTCACCCCCAGGTTCTACCTTCGGGAAGGACTCATTCCCTGGCTCCCGGAAAAAATCAAAGCCCTCGCGGCGGAACATCCCAATTGGTACGTGTAGGATGAGTCCGGCGGGGCAGGGTGCTGGGAGGCGGGACGACTGGGTGGCCCTGACGGCGGGATTAATTAAACAGCTAATGGCTTTTTTTCTTTTGGCGTTTTTGAAATACCTCAATTGATTCAAATATAGTGGTTTTATCAGTTGACATGCGGCATCGTTTCCAGGCCTCACAGCGCTGCATTCGGTTTCACAGAAAAAAAATGGGTTTCAGGGGTTGACCCGTCTATTGGTTCACAGTTTATAGGATGCATTGTCATGGCCGTGGCAGAAATAAAAACAATAAATTTAAGGAGGCTTACAATGCAAGATCACGTTAATAAAGAAAACTGGGTTGCCATGTTCCGGGAGGTCGGATTGTCTGACGAGGCGATGAAGAAGTGGCATCACCTGTTCGAAACTCGCCACCCTGAGGGACATGAGGGCTTTCTGAAGTGGCTTGGAATTCCCTCTGATGAAATCAACAAGATCCGAGCGAATAGCCGGTAGTTTAACTGAGGCGGTGGCCGAAATCTGGCCACCGTTTTAAATTGTGTGACGATTGAAAACTTACTCTATTTCACAATTGGCCCGTTCATTCGGTTTGTCGCGAAGCACACTTTTATACTATGATCGAATCGGCTTGCTGTGTGCCTCTGAGCGAACCTCCGCAGGGTACCGGGTCTATACACAAAATGAGTTCAATAGGTTAGAGCGTATTTGCATATTTCGCAACGCCGGGCTGTCACTGGAAAATGTGCGAGAGCTTTTATCAAGCGGTGCCGCACCGAGTGTAAAAATTCTTGAAAATCGCTTGCAGGATCTGGAGGAACAGATTCTATTCCTTAGAGGTCAGCAACACGCAATTATCGCCATGCTGAAAAAAATGACAAACGGCAGCTTTAAACCCATCGTTGATAAAAAAATGTGGGTAAAAATGATGGAAGCTGCAGGGATGGACGAATCGTCCATGGCAAAGTGGCATGCCGAATTTGAGCGCCGTGCACCAAAGGCACATAAAGAATTTCTGATGTCATTGGGTATTCCGAAAGATGAAGCCCGGAAAATACAGGAATGGTCAAAGGAAAACAGGTGATCTATTTTTGCATCAGAAGATATCGGGTTTCCTAACCAGCATGTTGATCGGATGCAGGAACCTTTGGAGCTTTGACTTCATCCGTATCCGTTGCTTTCACTCGGAACGAACAAATGATTAGAAGTGGTTTCAAAACCTTCAATCAGGCCCGAGACCAAGGCGAAGCGATGGATTTAAGCGGAGGAATATATTTAATATTTTGAGCATTGAATCCATCGCTTCAATCCCGCCCGGGCGGGAGGCCTTAGGGGAGGTTTTGAAACCACTTCTATGCAATATTGCCGATTACATCCAGATTCTGAGAATGATGTGAATGCTCTCCAAAAGATACTAATGGATTCCCCGGGTTATTTTTATTTAATAGAAGGGGATCTCCCTCGCCCTGATACAGCTTTAAAAGAGTTAAAAGAACTTCCTCCTGGTAAAACAGAAAGCGACAAATATTTTTTTGGTATACAGTACTCCGGTAAATATATAGGATGCTTCGATTTAGTCCGTGATTATCCTGAACCAAAAATTGCCTTTATAGGGTTGCTTTTGTTTATTGAGTCGGAACAAGGCAAATCACATGGAATTCAAGCTCTCAAATATATTAGAAACATGGCAAGGCAATGGGGTTGTGCCAGCCTGCGAATTGCCGTGATCGAGAAGAATCGGCGTGCGCTGGCTTTTTGGAAAAGAGAAGGATTTATAGAGCTTTTTAGAAAACAATCAGAGAAATATTCCAGTGGTGTCATAATCATGGAATACGCTCTGGCAAACGTATAAATTATAGAACTCAAAATAGGGTTTTCAAAAGCCGTTACGTTTTGGGTTCTGGTAATGATCATGGCCGTTGGCACATATCATCCGGGCTGGAATTAAAATATGCAAATCAGACATACCAAACGATGTGATCTCGATGAAATTATGAAAATATATGATTCAGCGCGGAAGTATATGCTGGAACATGGAAATCCTGATCAGTGGGTTAACGGCTATCCCGATGAAAAAGCAATCCTATTAGACATGGAAAACGGACATCATTTTATTTGTTTTGATGGTAAACGCATACTGGGTTGTTTCGCATTTATTGAAGGAGATGATCCTACATACAAAGAAATCGTCAAAGGAAAATGGCTTAACGATAATCCATATGCAGTAATTCACCGGATAGCAGTCCTTGAACATGGTAAAGGAATCGGTACCATTTGTCTTGAGTGGTGTTTCAGCCGTTGTAAAAATATCAGGATAGATACGCATATGGATAATATTTCAATGCAAAACCTTCTGGTTAAAAACGGATTTAAGCATTGTGGCATGATATATAACCAGTGGGGGGATGAAAGGTTGGCTTTTCAAAAAATATAAATAAAATTCAATCCCCTCCACCCAAAAAATCAAGGGAAAGGTTAATGGCCGCCAGTACACGGCCTTTTGCAAAGGAAGGCATATGCGTAGGAAGGACAGAGATATTACAGACCGAAATGAAATCGATGATATTATCTTTCGCTGCAAAGTGTGCCGTGTTGCATTATGTGAAAATGGGCAGCCATATATTGTGCCGCTTCATTTCGGCTATGATGGGAAACACCTTTATTTTCATTCAGCTAGTGCCGGAAAGAAAATTGAAATCATCCAACAAAATAATCGTGTCGGCTTTGAATTTGATGTTTTAGACGGAATAATCACGGCAGAAAAACCTTGTGAATGGGGCACCAAGTATGAAAGTGTGATCGGGTCTGGAATAGCTATGTTCATTGATTCCCGGCAAGAAAAAGCCAAAGCACTTCAATGTATTCTCAGTCAATATGGAGGTTCATTCAATGAATTTACGGATGCAGCTCTTTCTTCCGTCACTGTTATCCGTGTAAATATTGTTTCTGTAAGTGGGAAAAAGAAGAAATAAGAGTGACAGTCGGTACCAAAAACAGCACGGCTGATTAGCAGCAACGCATCAAATGAGAATGATCAAAAGACCGGCAAATTGTCAAGACTATGATCGCAATCAGAACAGCAGAGAAAAATGATGTCGCCATATTCGTAAAAATGTGTATGGAAATATGGGGCGGAACCGATGAAGTAAAAATTAGAAACTATTTTGATAAGGCAATATCGATTTATAGAAACGGGTATGTTCTGGCTGCTTTGAAAAACGAAATTGTTGGAACAGGTGAGGGATTTCCCATATATGAAAAATTAGAAATTTCACAAATGAATCAGGTCGAAGATCCAATTGATTTATATGATCAAAATGGCGCTTATTTCTATATTCACGGCATTGAAATTTTGCCCGATTATCGGAAAAACGGTATCGGAAGTCTGATAGTAAAAGAATATGCAAACTTTGCAAAAGGCCGTCATTGCAAAGAAATTTGTGGGATTGCCATTTCCCGAAATATTGATTTTTGGCTGAAGCAAGGGTTCTC
>JBECKW010000081.1:0-2797 GCA_040235505.1 Desulfobacterales bacterium | reverse complement strand
TGCGGGACGCCGGCTATCGGTATATCATCATCGACGACTGCTGGCAGGTTGGCCGGGATAAAGACGGCAACATCCTGGCGGACCCGGACCGGTTTCCTTCGGGCATGAAAGCCCTTGCCGATTACATCCATTCCAAGGGCCTGAAGTTCGGTCTCTATTCGGATGCCGGCACTTACACCTGTCAACATCGTCCCGGTAGTAAAGGTCATGAGTTTCAGGATGCCAGGCAATATGCCGCCTGGGGGGTGGATTACCTGAAATACGACTGGTGCAATACGGAAAATCAGAATGCACCTGAATCCTACGCCAAAATGCGGGATGCCCTGAAGGCGGCAGGTCGGCCCATCGTTTTCAGCATCTGCGAATGGGGAGCAAGCGATCCCTGGAACTGGGCCGGGGACGTCGGCAACTTGTGGCGTGCCACCGGCGATATCACCGATGCCTGGAGCAGTGAAGGCGGGCAGTTGGGGCCTCCTCCCGGTGGCGGAGCACCTCCCGGCGGGATGCCCTCGGGCGGACCGCCCCCCGTATCCATGGGCCTGGGCTTTCTTCAGATCCTGGACCAGTTGGAACCCCTGGCGAAGTATGCGGGGCCCGGGCACTGGAATGACCCCGATATGCTGGAAGTCGGAAACGGGGGCATGACGGCGGAAGAGTACCGGGCGCACTTCAGCATGTGGGCAATCCTGGCAGCGCCGCTGATCGCGGGAAACGACCTGCGGAATATGTCCCCCGACATCAAGGAAATCCTGACCAATAAAGAAGTTATCGCCGTCGACCAGGACGCTCTCGGCAAACAGGGCCGGCGCGTGAAACGGGACGGCGATATGGATATCTGGATGAAGGAGCTTTCCGGCGGCGCCCGCTGCATTGCCTTTCTCAACCGTGGGGAGAGCCAGCTGGATATGTCGGTGTCATGGCCCGAGATCGGCGTTAAGGAAAAGCGATCCCTGACGGCCCGCGACCTGTGGCGTCATAAGGACCTGGGGGTGTACTCGGGCCAACTTACAAGGACTGTACCGGGGCACTCGGTGGTGATGGTACTGCTTCAGACCCAGTGGCGCCATTATCAGGCAGGAAAAGCAAAACCTTAATTCACCACGAAGAGCACGAAGATCACGAAGAAGAAAAACAACAACGAAAACTTAGATGGGGCAATCAAATTTATCCAATGTTTTTCTTCGTGCTCTTCGTGCTCTTCGTGGTGAAATTTTTTTCGGTTTTCAAGCGGCAGGCACCAGCGCGTCCGCCACCATGGAGGATAGGAACCGGACGTCCATCCCCAATTTGTAATGGTCGTTCAGGTTGCTCAGCTGCGTATGGCAGTTTTCGCAGGCCGTGGCCAGGATCTTGGCTCCCGTAGCCCTGGCCTGGTCGGCTTTGACCCGGGAGGATTTCATACGAAAATCCAGCGTCTCTTCACCCAGGGCCACCAGCCCGCCGCCCCCGCCGCAGCACCAGTTGTCCCTGGGATTTTTGGTCATTTCACGGAAATCGGCCGCCAGATGTTTCAAGATATACCTCGGCTCATCCATGACGCCGCCGTTTCGTGCGAGTTGGCAGGGATCATGATAGGTGACCGGCTCCGTCAGCTTGGACCCGTCCACCTTGATGCGCCCTTCCCGAAGATAGCGGGCATGCACTTCGGTGAGGGAGGACACCTTGAACGGTTGCTTTCCGCTGAGATTTTTCATCACCCGAAATGCCGTACCGCACTCGCAGATGCAGACTTCCTTGATGTTGAGGCGTTTCGCCTCACTGATGATGCGATCCAGTATCAACTGCGTCCGGGTGGGGTCCCCCACAAAGGCGCCGAAGTTGACCGCCTCGAAAAAACTCAGGGTCCAGTTCTCTCCCGCGGCATTGAAAACGGCCGCCGCCGGAATAATCGAGTGCGCGCCCGCCAAGGCGACATACAGAAGATCGGCGTCCTGCACATCCACCGGAATCACCGTGGCGCCGGCCTCGGATTGCCATTTTTTGACGACCTCAGCTTCCAGGTTCTTGATGCCCTGGAGGAAGGTATCCTTGAAAATCTCGAAAGATTTTCCCTTCTCGATGGAGGTGTCGGCCAGAAGTGACAGAATATCGGGCTCCGCCCCGGCCCCCACCAGAAGGAGTTTTGCAATGGACATGATCATCTGGGTGTCGATGCCGAAGGGGCAATACACCATGCATCGCCGGCAGCCCGTACAGGAGTATGCCGCATCGTATAGTTCCTGGAGGGAGATATCGTCCAGTACCCTGGCTTCTCCCACCGAAGGCCAGATCTTTCCCCGGGCTTTGAAATACTTCTTATACAGCCGCCGGACCAGTTCATGCCGGTAGGCGGAAATGTACCGGGTCTGTCCCATGGAGGCATGCACATGGCAGGCGTCGGTGCACACCCCGCACCGGGTGCAGGTCTCCAGGTAAAAGCGCATGGCGCGGTCCAGTTTACCTTTAAACAGTTTGAGCAGTTCGCTCCGCGTTGTGTCATCCATGGTTATCCTCTTCGGAGTTTGTTCATTGGCAGTGAAAATATGGCGTGCATGAGCTGACTGAACGGGAACACCATCAGAAAAAGATTGGCGAAAAATACATGCAGCACCATCATAAACGAGTGGCCTGAGGCCATCAGCTCATAGGGCACATCCGGCTTGAAAACGAGCAGGCTGAGGAGGTACTCCCGGTATTGGGAGACATCGAACTCCCCATACCCGTACCAGGTGCGCGCCCAGTTCATCTGGCTGCCGAAAAGCACCGTGAGAAAAAGCAAAATCAGAAGAAAATAATCTTCCGGGACCGAGAGTTCCCG
>JBECKW010000032.1:0-8362 GCA_040235505.1 Desulfobacterales bacterium | reverse complement strand
CTTTTCGGTATCTTTGCAGGCGGCATCGCCCTGAACCTCACTCCCTGCGTCTATCCCATGATTCCCATTACGATCTCCTATTTCGGAGGACAGGCGGTCCGGGAGGATCGCTCAAGGGGAACGCTGCTGGTGAACGGGCTTTGCTATATGCTGGGCATTTCGATCACCTATTCCGTGCTCGGCGTGGCCGCTGCATTGACCGGCGGGCTGATGGGCGCAATGCTTCAGAATACCATTGTTCTTTTCCTTGTGGCGGCGGTTCTTCTGTGGTTTGCCGCCAGCCTCTTCGGGCTGTGGGAAATCCGCCTTCCGTCCGGCATCACCCGGGCCGCCTCGAAATCCCATACCGGGTATTTCGGCAGTCTCTTCATGGGATTGACACTGGGGGTGGTGGCCGCCCCCTGCCTGGGCCCGTTTGTCCTGGGGATTCTCACCTGGGTCGCGAGCATGGGAAATCCCTCAACCGGCTTTCTCATCTTTTTCATCCTGAGCCTGGGAATGGGGCTGCCGCTCTTTGTACTGGCCATGTTTTCCGGGCAGCTCAAACGCCTGCCCCGCTCCGGGGAATGGATGCTCTGGGTGAGATCCCTCATGGGCTGGGTCCTGGTGATCATGGCCGTGTACTTCGTAAGATATGCGCTTCCGAGCCCCTTCGGGACGATCCTTCTGACCCTTGCGTTCCTGGGAGCCGGGCTTCACCTCGGGTGGTTTAACCGGTATCAGGCTGGATTCCGCGCCTTCCCGTGGCTGAAGGGCGTGGCAGGGATCGCGGGCCTCGTGACGGCCGCCTTCATCCTGACTTCCTACATCATGAAAGGCCCGGGCGTCGACTGGAAATCCTATTCGGAGGATATCGTTTCGGAGGCCGCAGCCCAACACAAACCGGTGGTCATCGATTTCTCCGCCACTTGGTGCTCGCCGTGCCGTCAGCTCGAGGATACCACGTTCCATGACCGCAGCATCGCCCGGATGGCGGAAAAGGAATTCGTCTTCATCAAGGCGGACGTAACCAAGGCGGGAAACCCGCTGAACGAACGGCTGATCCGGGAGTACGCTGTCAAGGGCGTTCCCACCGTCATCTTCCTGGACAAGGACGGGAAAGAGGTTTCGGGGCTGCGGCTGACGAAGTATCTTCCCGCCGATCAGTTCCTGATTCGCATGGCGGAGGCAAATAGATAGCCGCAGGAAGCCTAGCGGAAATACAAAAAAACTATTTCACCACGAAGAGGAGGTCGGAAGTCAGAGGTCAGAGATCAGAGAGCAAGATAAGAAGCCGGAAAGCCCATTTTGCAGTTCGAAGTTTCGATGAGCTATCAGCTATCAGCAAATTAGCCCTCCCCCCTTCGGCTCTTCGGTCTTTTCTGACCTCTGATCTCTGACCTCCGACCTCAGCTTTCTGGCCTCTTGTTTTCTCCCTCCTCCAAAGTAAAGTAAAACGTCGCCCCCTTGCCGGGTTCGCCTTCCGCCCACATCTTTCCGCCATGACGGCGTATGATGCGCGAGACGATCGCAAGGCCTATGCCGGAGCCCTCGAAATCCTTCTCGGAGTGCAGCCGGTGAAATGGGAGAAATAGATTTTTCTCGTATTTTTGATCAAACCCCGCACCGTTGTCCTTTACATAATATACGATATTCCCGCCCTCCCGGTATGCCCTGAACTCGATACGAGGATGCGTCGTATTGGCAGTGAACTTCCATGCGTTTCGCAGCAGATTCGACAACAACACTTCCAACAACCGCTGATCTGCCCGGGCGGTCAGGCCAGTGTCGATTTCGACCGACACCTCCGGGGCCGGCCGGGATTCTCTGAGTTCGGCAACGATCTCCGAGGCGATCCGACTGAGATCGACCTCCTTTCGGTCGATGGCTTCCTGCTTTATCCTTGACAATCGAAGAAGATCGTCAATGAGATCTCCCATCCGGTGAGCATTCCTGATGATGCGTGTGAAATATTCTCGCCCGGGTAAATCGATTCTGTCTCCGTAATTCTTCTCCAGCAGGCTGCCGAACCCTGCAATGGAACGAAGCGGCCCTTTCAGATCATGGGAAATGGAATAGATGAATGATTCGAGGTCTTCATTTGCCGCTTCCAGATTCATATTGCTCTGTTTCAACGCCTCTTCGGCCCTCTTGCGTTCGGTTACGTCATGGACGATCGAGTACAGCAACTCGCATCCTTCAACGGTGATGGGGCCGCTGAACACCTCCACATCCCGGATCTGACCGCTGGCCAAACGATGGCGGAAGAAAAAATGGCACTGCTCCATCGATTTTGCGAACCCCATCAGCGAACGTGTCTGATCCAGCGGCAGGGTGTTAATGTCCGAAATCTTCAAGCGGGTAATTTCTTCAAGACTGTAGCCGTAATAGGCACAGGCCGCGGGGTTAGCGTCGATAATCTTGCCCTGCTCCGAATCGATCAGAAGCATGACAGCGTGGTTGTTGTAAAACAGGCTCCGATATCGGTGCTCGCTTTCCCGAAGCTGCCGGTCGGCCTGTTTGCGCTCGGTAATGTCCTGGAACACGGTGGCAAACTGATGCCTGACCGGAGAAAAAACGGATGCCAGGAAATGTTTTTCCAGCCGAGGAAAGTAGGCTTCGAAAGTAACGGGGCGCCCGGTCCTGGCGACATTGGCGAATATATCCAGGTAGGGTACTTCACCGGTCTTGTAGAGTTGGGATGCCAGGGCGCCTTTTGCATCGCTTTTCCTTATCCCCGTCTGCTCTTCGTATTTCCGGTTGGTGTCCAGTATCCGATAATCAACCGGTATGCTGTTGCGGTATATGATCTCATTCAGGCTTATGCCGTCATTTATGGAATTAAAGAGGTTCTTGTATTTTTTTTCACTTTCAAGAAGGTTGCTTTCGGTCTGCTTGATCTGGGTGATATCTCTGGCAACGGAGTAAGCAATCCCCTTCTCGATATTCGGTCGGAATGTCCAATTCAGCCAGACATATGCTCCATCCTTGCGGCGATATCGATTTTCAAAATTGAAGACTTTATCTCCGCCCTGTAATTTTTTTTTAAATACCGAGCGGGTTTGTTCGAGGTCAGCCGGATGAATAAAATCTAAAAGCGGCCGTCCTAGAAGCTCCTCCTTCGTATATCCAAGCGATTCTGTAAATGCCTGGTTGACCTTTACAAAACATTCCGATTTCAAATCGGAGATACAGATCATGTCGAGAATGGTGGAAAACATCTCGTCGAGCTCATTTTTAATGTTCATAAGCTCATCCTGATCTTTCTCCAATACTCGAATACGCTCCTGCAATTCCTCATAGGAAGGTTTTACAGGCTGCCTCTTTTCAGAAAGTGTCTGTTTCATCTGCTCTCCTAAAAACCGAACGCCTTTGATAAATTAGCGTCATCCATGAATAACCCCCGTCATATGTTGATCTGGAAACGGTTCTATGCCAATATGAGAGCATCGGTTACCCGGGAAAAACAATTCCTTTTTCCAATCGCCCGAATCCGGGCGAAAATAAGGATTCCACAAAATAAAAAAAGAATCAATTGATAGGTTGGGCCTGGTGGAACGCTCCGAGATCGGGGCACCTCGGGCTAGAGCATTTAAAAAATACAGGAACGAATATGTCGACTGCCACTGAAAAAAACGAAAAAAAAGATTGTATTGACCTTCATATCAGCATTCCTTGCGAACTGGCGAGCCGGGTCCGCGGCTATGCTGAAAAAAACGATACCAGCGTTGCCAATATCCTGATCGAAGCCCTCGATGCATTCATCCGGAGCCGGAAAGCACCCGATCAGTAATCAGGAAACCTTTTCCAAACCGGCGATTTCTTCCGCACCAAGCACCTTGTTGATATCCAGCAGAATTTTTATGCCGCTGTCCATTTTTGCCATTCCGAGGATATAGCCGGTATCGAGGTTGACCCCGAATGAAGGCGGGGGTTCGATGTTCTCCGCCCGTACGTTCAATACTTCGGAGACCGAGTCCACCACGATTCCGATCGGCAGTGTCGTGGTTTCACTTTTTATTTCCACGACGATAATGCAGGTTCTTTCCGTATATGCGGCGGAATCCATATCGAATCTGAGCCTCAGATCGATAACGGGTATCACTTTTCCTCGAAGGTTGATCACGCCCTTGACATATTCCGGAGTCTGGGGGACGACGGTGATATTCATCATCCCGATGATCTCCTTGATCTGGAGAATGCCGATTCCGTATTCCTCTTCGGCCAGGGAGAACGAGAGATATTTTCCCCCCTTTTCCGCCATCATCTTGATTGCCTGATCCATTACCTGCCTTGCTTCGGCCATAAGATGCTCCTTGCTGTATGTTTTCGGGACGGGCAAGGCCCTCACTTCCTCCATGCCGAAAATCTCCGAGGTGGGATTCTCCGCTCTTTGATCAACATGCCGGGTCGGGTATCTGTGAACATTTTTATCATAGTTTCAGACTTTTATAAAGATATTTTATTCGAAATCGGCAGGTAGTTGATAAAGCTTAGCGAAGGGGGTTTGCCTCCCAGCCGAAGATCCCGTCGTCAGAGTATCCTCGCCTCCCAGCACCCTTGCCCCCCTGACTCCCAGCATCCCCGAAGCCGAGGATCAGCTAAGGGTTGCAATTAAAATATTTCTTGCTATAATGTTCCGTGTACGAAATTTTTCTGTAAGAAAGGTTTATTTTTAAGGAATGAATAACGAACCGGAATTTTATGAAACATGCGGTTTCCGAATTCTGAGCGCCATTCGACGAATGATTCGCGCGGTGGACATCCATTCGCGAAAGCTTCACAATGAGTTCGACATCACCACGCCACAGATGATATGTATTTACGAACTGGCGAGAAACGACGGTATCACCCTTTCTCAACTGTCAAAGCTGGTAAATATCGGTACCAGCACGGTCAACGGCATCATGGACCGCCTCGAGTTGAAAGGCCTTCTGACACGCGAACGTTCTTCGCAAGACCGCCGGAAAGTCTTTCTGCATCTGACGGAAGCCGGCCGGCAGATCACACGAAAAACCCCGTCCCTTCTGCAGGACAAGTTATCGAATGCGCTCCAGAAACTTCCGGAGTTGGAACAGGTAACCATTGCCATGTCCCTGGAACGGGTCGTTGGTTTGATGGAAGCCGAACACCTGGACGCCTCGCCGAATCTTCTCGGAAGTGAAGAAATTTAAAAATTAATGGAGAGAACAAATGCTGGTATTATCAGATACGCAGGAATATATCATCAGTGCCATCGAGGGGGGGAATGCTTCCCGCTGGCGCGACTGGAAATGGCAATTGAAGCATTGTATCCGGGATCTCGCCACCTTTGAAAAACTGCTCAACATCGAGTTGACCGAAGAGCAGCGACAGCAGTTCAGCGAGACCGTTAAAAAATTCCCCATGTCCATCACCCCCTACTACCTCTCGCTGATCAATACGGACGATCTGGAAAACGACCCGGTCTTCCGGCAGAGTTTCCCGATGCCCGACGAGCTCAGGATTACGAAGCACGACATGGCCGATCCGCTCCACGAAGACAAGGACAGCCCGGTGCCGGGGCTCACCCATCGCTACCCGGACAGAGTGCTACTCCTTGTGAGCAACACCTGCTCCATGTATTGCCGCCACTGTACCCGGAAACGAAGGGTGGGCGACCGGGACAGCATTCCCGGCAAAGCGCAGATCATGAAGGGAATCGATTATATTCGCAACACGCCGCAGGTCAGGGATGTACTTCTGAGCGGCGGAGATCCGCTCCTTCTTTCCGATGACTACCTGGACTGGATCCTGACGGAGCTTCAAAAAATCAGCCATGTGGAGGTCATCCGCATCGGTACGCGCACCCCCGTAGTGTTGCCCTACCGAATTACGGATCGCCTTCTGGACATGCTGAAAAAACACCACCCCCTCTGGATCAACACCCATTTCAACCATCCAAGGGAGTTGACTTATTCCGCGCGGACCGCCCTGGCAAAACTGGCCGACGCCGGGATCCCCCTTGGGAATCAATCGGTGCTGCTGGCCGGGGTCAACGACTGCCCCCGAATCATGCGTACCCTGGTCAGAAAGCTGGTGGCAAATCGCGTGCGGCCATACTACCTGTACCAGTGTGATCTTTCCGAAGGACTGAGCCATTTCCGCACACCCGTAGGCAAGGGCATCGAAATCCTTGAGAGCCTGATCGGACATACCAGCGGATTTTGCGTACCGACCTATGTGATCGATGCGCCCGGCGGGGGCGGAAAGATTCCGGTCATGCCCAATTACCTGATGTCCTGGTCCACCAACAAGGTCGTTCTCAGAAATTATGAAGGGGTGATCACGACCTATAAGGAGCCCGATTCGTACGAGCCGACCTTCTGCGACCGCAATTGCGAAAAATGCGATCTGCAGCTCTCCCTGGGCGATGCCGACGAGGGAAAGGCCATCGGCATCGAACAGCTTCTCAGCGATTACGACAGAACCATTTCCCTTGTGCCGGCCGCCAATGAGCGCCACGAGCGAAGGGACTAACCGGACGAAAGAAGATGGGTCAATGATGAGGGACGAGTTTGACAAAATCGAGCATATGGACGGCGCGCTGATCCAGCATGGACCGCTGAACGACCGGGTTTACCTGATGAAAATGGGGGACACCCGGCCGGATGAATTGGTGGACGGGCTGCTCAGAAAAGCCGTCGATGAAGGGTACTCGAAGGTTTTCGCCAAAATACCGGAATCGGCGGCCGAGCCGTTCAAGGACGCCGGCTTTCAAAAAGAGGCGCGGGTCCCGGGGTTTTTTAACGGACGCGAACCGGCCTCTTTCATGGGGTATTACCTGGATTCCGACAGGCGGCAGGAAGAAAACCCGGAAAAGCTGGACGCCATATTGGCGTTGAGCCGGAACCAGTCCGCCTCCGGCGATCTTCCGCCGCTTCCGGAAAACAAGTTTGTCCTCCGCCAATGCCGGACAGATGAAGTAAAAAAGATGGCGGATATTTATCGGAAGATTTTTCCTACCTATCCCTTTCCGATTCATGAGCCCGATTATCTTCGGGACACGATGGGCAGTCATGTGGTGTACTTCGGCGCGGTGGCGGATGGACAGCTGATCGCGCTCTCCTCCTCGGAAATCGATCGAAAGGCAAAAAATACCGAGATGACGGACTTTGCCACGCTGCCCGGCTGGCGGGGCAATCGTCTCGGAACGCATCTTCTTTCGCTCATGGAAGGGGCGGTAAAGAAAAAGAAAATCAAGACTGCCTATACCATCGCCCGGGCAGCCTCTCCGGGCATGAACATCACCTTTGCCCGATCGGGTTATCAATTCGGCGGGCGCCTAATCAACAATACAAATATTTCCGGTCAGATAGAAAGTATGAATATCTGGTACAAGCCCCTGATGCCTGGCGCCGGGGAAGCTTGACGGATAGGAAGCTGGGAGGCTTGGAGCTGGGCGGCGAGACGGCTGGGAAGCAAAAATCTTTTAAGTGATAAGCGCTTTTCATGGATGTTTCTGATGAGAGTCCTCATGAAACACAAAAATACATATTCGCCGGAGAATTTCTACAGCTGATTCTCGAGGTTTTGAATCATCTTTTCATACCGGTCTAACTGACGCAAATAACTCTTCCCTCGACTGCTGTCTTCTGAAACTTTCGATAGCCTGCTTTTTACACTTTGGATGGCACGCTTATAGGAAGCAATCCGCCGGGTGATTCGTGTCTCGGCGATATTTGATAAACTTGACTTTTTCGAATCCGGATAGATATAGACCTCTGAAATTTTGCTTTTTTTCGTGCTTGCTCCAGAAAATATAACAACGTGATTCATATTTCGAAGAAAGCTTGCCAGGAACTTTTTAAGAGAGACATCCTTCCTGCTGAGTGTGACTTTCTTTTCGATGGTTGCCGGATACTCGATGCGGATCCCCGTACTTCCCGCAAGTTTGGAAAAAAAGTCTTTAATATCGGAATTCCTTGCGTATATTGTCAGCAGGTTGTTTTGATAGCTTATTCGAAGTCCCTGATCGGCGCTTTGGGCCGACACCCGGTTGACCGATATCACCAAGGGCAGGAGGAAAATGACAAAGAGATAAATCCGAAGTTTCCGATTGATTTCCTTATCCCGGCAGGCAAATAAATAACCTGTCATCCATGTCCGATTCTCCACGATATCGTCCTCAAGCACTGGATTCATGTACCAAGTCTTACAAATGAGGGAAGCGCTGTCAACCATCCGAAATATAAAACGCCGAGCCCGGAATGGAATCGGCGTCTGGATTTCAGAACTTGGAGGCGGCATCCGGATTTGAACCGGAGAATAGCGGTTTTGCAGACCGCTGCCTTACCACTTGGCTATGCCGCCTTTAAAAAAAATGGAGCGGGAAACTGGATCTGGATCTCCGCTCCGCACTATA
>JBECKW010000117.1:0-9574 GCA_040235505.1 Desulfobacterales bacterium | reverse complement strand
GGCCGCGTCCCGCCTGTCCGGCATCCGCACCGCCGGCGGCCTGCTCGCCCTCCGAAGCGGCCTGCTGATACATGGCTTCGGCAAGCTTGTGGGACACCTGGGTCAGCGCCTCGCTCTTCTGCTTGATGGCTTCGGCGTCTTCACCTTCCATGACCTTTTTGAGGTCTGCCACCGCAGACTCGACATTGGATTTCGTTTCACTGTCCACCTTGTCCCCCAAATCCTTCAGGGACTTTTCCGTGGAGTAGATCAGAGTATCGGCACTGTTTCTGGCCTCCACCAGAGCCTTCTTCTTCTTGTCGTCCTCGGCATGAAGTTCGGCGTCTTTCACCAGCCGATCGATTTCCTCTTCCGATAGGCCGCTGGAGGCGGTTATCTTAATGGACTGTTCCTTGTTGGTGGCCAGGTCCTTGGCCGACACGTTCACAATCCCGTTGGCGTCGATGTCGAAGGTCACCTCGATCTGGGGCACGCCCCGGGGGGCAGGCGGAATCCCCACCAGTTCGAAGCGTCCAAGGGTCTTGTTGCCGCCGGCCATCTCCCGCTCGCCCTGAAGTACATGAATCGAAACCGCCGGCTGGTTGTCGGCCGCGGTGGAAAATATCTGGCTCTTTCGCGTGGGAATCGTCGTATTCTTCTCGATGAGCCGGGTCATTACGCCGCCCAGGGTCTCGATGCCGAGGGAAAGGGGTGTGACGTCCAGGAGAAGAACGTCCTTCACATCGCCCTTGAGCACACCGCCCTGGATGCAGGCGCCGATGGCCACCACCTCATCCGGATTGACCCCCTTGTGGGGCTCTTTCTTGAAGATCGATTTCACCCGGGACTGCACCGCCGGCATCCGCGTCATACCGCCCACCAGCACCACTTCGTCAATCTCAGATTCCTTGAGCCCCGCGTCCTTGAGAGCCGTCCGGCAGGGGCCTTCCAGCTTGTCGAGAAGGTCCGCCACCAATGCTTCCAGCTTGGACCGGGTCAGCTTGATGTTCAGGTGCTTGGGACCGTTGGCATCGGCAGTGATAAAGGGCAGGTTGACATCCGTTTCCATGGAGGCGGACAGTTCGATCTTTGCCTTTTCCGCAGCTTCCTTGAGCCGCTGCAGGGCCATCTTATCGTTTCGCACATCGATCCCCTGGTCCTTTTTGAATTCGTCGGCCAGATAATCGATGATGCGAAGGTCGAAATCCTCCCCGCCCAGGTGGGTATCCCCGTTGGTGGACTTGACTTCGAAAACCCCTTCCCCGATCTCCAGAATGGACACGTCAAACGTACCACCGCCCAGGTCGAACACGGCAATCTTTTCGTCCTTCTTTTTATCCAGCCCGTATGCCAGGGAAGCGGCGGTGGGCTCGTTGATGATCCGAAGGACGTTCAGTCCCGCGATCTTGCCGGCGTCCTTCGTATTCTGGCGCTGGCTGTCGTTGAAGTATGCCGGCACGGTAATAACGGCGTCGGTCACCGGTTCTCCCAGGTAATCCTCCGCGTACTTCTTGATATAGGCAAGAATGAAGGAAGATATCTCGGCGGGGCTGTAAGACTTTCCGTTCATGTTGATGGCAACGCCTCCGTTGGATGACTCCTCGATCTTGTAGGGCAGGACTTTCTTGTCCCGCTGAACAGGCTCACTGTTGAATTTTCGGCCGATCAGGCGCTTGACGCCGAATACCGTCTTCTCCGGATTGGTAACGGCCTGACGCTTGGCGATCTGCCCCACCAGCCGTTCTCCGCTATTCGAAATGGCCACCATGGACGGTGTGGTCCTTCCGCCTTCCGGGTTGGTGATAACAACCGGATCTCCGCCTTCCATAACCGCCACACATGAATTTGTGGTACCCAGATCGATCCCGATGATTTTACCCATGTTAAATTCCTCCTTTAGAACCTTGCCCTGAAATTTGTTTTATTCTTCATTTTCTAATTTTGTTTCGTATAAAGCCCTCAGGCCGGCGATATGGCCTTCGCCACCACCACCATCGCAGGCCGCAGGAGCCTGTCATGCAGAAGGTATCCCTTCTGCATCTCATTCACGACGGTATTTTCCGGATGCGCGTCCGTCTCCTCCTGCATGACCGCCTGATGATATGCCGGATCGAACGGTTTCCCGACGGCTTCCACCGGGGTGACACCGAACTTTGAAAAAATCTTCAGTATTTCATCCCGGGTCATGGCGACTCCCTCCACCACGCAGGCATTGGCATCGGAGCTTTCACCCGCGGAAGCGATCGCCCTTTCCAGGTTGTCCACCACATGCAGAAGATCCCTGAGCAGCGCTTCGTTGGCAAACTTTCTGAACTCATCCGCCTCTCGGACGGATCGTTTTTTAAAATTATCGAATTCGGCGGAAACCCGCAGCAGACGATCATAGTGTTGTTGGGACTCCGCCAGGGATTCATCCAGTTTTTTCTGAAGTGATTCAACCGAATCCACTTCTATCTGGACCGTATCCCGTTCATCCTTGCGTCCGTCTCCATTTTCAGCAGCCGCCTGCTCCGCTTTTTCGTATTCTTTGATTTTTTCTTTTTTGCTCATTCCAGCACTCTTTTCCGGTCAATTTCTAATTCTAATTATCCGTTACCGTATGGACAAAAACCAATATCACCCCAGCCCTGCTGACGTTGAACACAAAAATAAGACCGTTTGAATCGATGTCAAGGACGATGGCAAATGTTCGGAGAAGAAAATGATTGGGGAAAAGAAACAGCCGGTTAGTTCATGATATGTAAAGAATGGTTGCGTGCTCCCCTTCGGCACCGACACGGACCGGCAAAGCCGTTGCATAACCGGGATCGATCCACGACACAGCCTGCATCGCTTATCGCTGCTTCCTTCCGGACCTGACGAGGTTCGCAACCGTCTGTTGCGCGGCGGCCGGTTCGAACGACTTTCAAAGTCCAGTGCGGCCCCCTCGGGGGAGCAGCACAACCGGAGCCCTTATAGTCCAAAGCGGTTTTGATTTCAAGGTGATTTATATTGACTGAATCGGCTGCCTATTTTAATTAGCTTATATCATGAAGGAATCCATTACGATACGATTCATCCGCGCCGTCAGACGGACCATCGCCGCCCATCAAATGATCGGAGAGGGTGAGACCCTGCTCGTGGCGGTGTCCGGCGGCCCGGATTCCATGGCCCTTCTGCATGTCCTTCAGGAATTGACCGATGGGCTGGACTTTCGCCTGGGGGTTGCCCACCTGAATCACGGGCTTCGGCCGGGCGCTGCGGAAGCCGATGAGGCTTTTGTATGCAGGATCGCCGCCGCCATGGGGGTGCCGTATTTCACGGAAACAGCGGATGTGCCCGCCATCCGTAAGGCGCGCAGGCAATCCGTGGAAGAAGCGGCCCGGGAAGTCCGCTACCGTTTTTTAAGCGATGTGGCGGAAACGAATGGATTTACCGCCGTCGCACTGGGTCACCATGCAAACGACAATGCGGAACTCGTGCTCATGAACCTCCTGAGGGGAAGCGGCCCGCACGGGCTTTCCGGTATGGCGCCGAAACGGGTGCTACTGTCCGCCGGGCCGGGTCAAAAAGCCATCCATCTGATCCGCCCCCTTATCGGTATCCATCGGGAGGATATTCTGGCCTATGATGCCGAAAATGGCATCCCCAGCATCATGGACCAGACCAATTCCGATCTCCGCTACCGTAGAAACCGCATCCGGAACGAACTGATGCCGCTCCTTCGTAATCGATACAACCCTAATATTATCGATACGTTAAATCGAACAGCGGAGATTCTTCGGTCCGAAAGGCATTGGATCCTCAGCCGGCTGCCATTAGATCATGACGACCCGGACCCTGCCGAAAGGGTTGAGCTTCCCCGATCCCATATATGCCGGGTCCATCCGGCCGAAGCACGGCAACACATTCGCACGGCCCTTCAAAAAGCAAAAGGGAATCTGCGTCGGATCGGTTTTCGGCATATTGAATCGGTCATGGCACTGGCAGCCCGGCCGGAGGCCTCGGGCAGCCTGGATCTTCCGGACCGTATCCGTGTAACGGCTTGTGGTGAAAAGATTTTTTTTGCGAAGGAAAGCCACCCGCTGCGACAAATCCATCCCCGAGCCGGCGATGACGGCCCGGCTTATTTCGAGCACGTTCTTCCTGCGCCCGGAAGTCTTTTTGTTCCGGAGGCCGGCATTTTTCTCCGGGCGGACATTTTGCCCCCCGGCACTCGGCCCGACTACCGTAATGCTGGACACCGGACAGCATTCTTTGATATGGAAGCAGTAACCTTTCCGCTCACCGTTCGAAGTCCGAAACCGGGAGATCGGTTTACCCCCTTAGGGATGGCGGGAAGGCAGAAGGTAAAGAAATATTTTGTCGATCACAAAATCCCGCCGGCCCGAAGGGCCCGTTGCCCCGTTCTGGAAAGCGGCGGGCGGCTTGTCTGGCTGATGGGATGCAGAATAGATGACTCGGTGAAAATCACGACCGGGACACAGCAGGTGCTGAAGATCGAATTCAACCTTGCCTGATGCGAAATCGTGATTACTTTGGATTGCCATGAAGCCAGTTTGCTTTAAACAGAGCCTGTTTCAAAATGTTTCATTTCGGCCAACACAGAGAAAGACTGAAATGAAATATTTTGAAATCGGCTCTACGGGAACATGTCCCGGATATAACACCCCATGAGGAGGTAGCTTCTTTTGAATCCTTTTTATAAAAACCTTGCGCTGTGGCTGGTGATCACCCTCTTGATGTTCGTGCTCTGGAGCCTGTTTCAACAGCAACACGTAGCCGGCAGCAACCCATCCTATACCGACTTTCTGCACATGGTCGATAGCGGCCAGATATCACAGGTGGTCATCCAGGACCAAGGCCAGGGCCAAGTCCTGGAACTGCAGGTGACCGATACAAGCGGCCACAAGTTCCAGGTATATGCCCCCCAGAACTCGGGGCTCATGAATAAGCTGAGTGCACAGCAGGGCATAGAGATCAGAGCGCAACCGGCGGCGGGAACACCCTGGTACGTCACCATTCTCATTTCCTGGTTCCCCATCCTCATCCTCATCGGGGTATGGATTTTTTTCATGCGCCAGATGCAATCCGGGGGCGGCAAGGCCATGAGTTTCGGAAAAAGCCGCGCCCGGCTCATGAGCGACCAGCAGGCCAAGGTGACCTTTGAGGACGTGGCCGGTATCGACGAAGCCAAGGAAGAACTTGAGGAGGTCGTCGAATTTCTGAGAGACCCGAAAAAATTTACCCGTCTCGGTGGCCGGATCCCCAAGGGGGTTCTTCTCACGGGTCCTCCGGGAACCGGTAAAACCTTGCTGGCCCGTGCCATCGCGGGAGAGGCCGGGGTTCCCTTTTTCAGCATCAGCGGCTCGGACTTTGTCGAAATGTTTGTCGGGGTCGGTGCCTCCCGGGTTCGGGATCTCTTTGTCCAGGGGAAAAAAAACGCTCCCTGCATTATATTCATCGATGAAATCGACGCCGTGGGAAGGCACCGGGGTGCCGGTCTCGGCGGCGGGCACGACGAGCGGGAACAGACCCTGAACCAGCTTCTGGTGGAGATGGACGGGTTCGAATCCAACGAAGGGGTTATTCTGATTTCAGCCACCAACCGTCCGGATGTTCTGGACCCGGCACTGTTGCGGCCGGGACGCTTCGACCGGCAGGTGGTGGTCTCGCTTCCGGATATCAAAGGCCGTGAAAAAATCCTCAAGGTGCATATGCGAAAGACACCGGTAGGCCCGGACGTCAATCCGGTGGTGCTGGCCAAGGGAACCCCCGGCTTTTCCGGTGCCGATCTGGAAAACCTGGTCAATGAGGCTGCCCTGCTGGGCGCCAAGCGGGACCGGGAAAAAATCGAGATGGTCGACTTCGAGGATGCCAAGGACAAGGTCTATATGGGGCTGGAGCGCAAGTCGAAGGTCATCCGGGAAGAGGACCGGAAAACCACCGCCTATCACGAGGCGGGACATGCTCTGGTGGCCCGTTTTCTTCCCCACACCGACGCGGTGAACAAAATCACCATCATTCCCCGGGGACGGGCGGCGGGAGTTACCTGGTTCCTGCCCGAAGAAAGGGACTTCAAGTACAAAGACCAGCTTGAAAGTGAGTTGGCGGTGGCCTTCGGCGGACGGGCCGCCGAGCAACTTGTCTTCAGCCGTATCAGCACCGGCGCCTCCAATGACATCAAACAGGCAACCGCCCTGGCCCAGAAGATGGTCCGAACCTGGGGCATGAGCGATGCCCTCGGTCCCCTTTCCTACGATCAGGGAGAAGAACAGATTTTCCTGGGGCGGGAAATCGCCCAGCACCGGGATTACTCCGAAAACACGGCGGATAAGATCGACAAGGAAATCAACCGCCTCATTGGTCAGGCCTATGACAGCGCCAAACAGGTGCTTGAAACGAATATGGACATTCTTCACAGCCTGGCCGAAATGCTGCTGGAAAAGGAAACCGTCCTGGGGAAAGAACTCGACGAACTCATCATGTCCAAGCGCCCCGATATCAAATTGCCCGAAAGGCCCGAAGACACCCCTTCGGAAGCCGAGGAGCCCGAAGACACTGCTTCGGAAACCAAAGAACCCGGCGCCTCCGAAGATATCAATTCGGAAACGGAAGTGCCCCCCTCCCCTGAAGATATTTCGGAAAATGAAGACAAGACCTCTTCACCATAGCGGGGGAATCACGTGCTGACAGGAGCAAGTCCGTCATATGACATGAAGTGGGGGGACCACCGCCTCTCGTTCGGTCCCCGCACGCTTATCATGGGAATCCTGAACGTCACCCCGGACTCATTTTCGGATGGCGGGAATTTCTTCTCCACTGAGAGCGCGGTGGCCCAGGGCCTCAAACTGATATCGGAGGGCGCGGACATCCTGGATATCGGCGGAGAGTCCACCCGGCCCTTTTCCGACCCTGTCCCGCCGGAGGAGGAAATCCGACGCGTCGTTCCGGTCATCACCGCCCTGATGGAAAAAACAAACGTTCCCATTTCCATCGACACCAACAAGGCTGAAGTCGCCCGGGCGGCAATACGCGCCGGTGCCGCGATCATCAACGATGTCTCGGCGCTTCGAATGGACCGGGAAATGGCCCCTGTTGCGGCCGAAACCGGAGTCCCGGTGGTACTCATGCATATGAAGGAAACCCCGAAAACCATGCAGGTCGCCCCGGTATACGAAAACCTGATGGAGGAGATTCTTACGTTTCTGGAAGAGACCGTTGAACATGCGGTGAAAAATGGCGTTGACCGGTCCCGGATTATCCTCGACCCGGGAATCGGTTTCGGCAAAACCCTATCCCACAATTTGCGGATTATGAATGGCCTCCGGCAGTTCCAGCGACTGAACTGTCCTGTTCTGGTGGGGCCATCCAGAAAAACGTTTCTCAGAAAGCTTCTGGAAGAAGACGGCCGGAAAGATCTTCCCGCGAATCTTCCCGTTGTGGAGAATGCCACCCAGGCGTCTGTCGCGGCCGCCATATTAAACGGTGCCCAGGCGGTCCGGGTACATGACGTGGCCGCCACAAAAATCACGGTACGAATTGTCGATGCCATTAAAACCGCAACCCCGAGCGATGAGGATCCGGATTGAAAAAAAAACGCCTCCTTTTCTCCCTGCTTGCCGTCTGCTGTCTTCTTGTTGTGTCCGGTTTTTTCCTTTGGCACCGTTTGACTCTGGTGGATTCCGAAGCAAGCATCCCCATAAAACTTGAGAAACTGCCCGACGATCTGATCGTTTCCGGACAGCCCCCGAAGGAAGTGGAAGTGCTGCTGCGCGGTCAGAAGATTACCCTGAAAGCACTTCAAGAACAGAAGCTTGCCTGCATCCTTGACCTGACCCTTGCAAAAGCCGGACTGCTAACCCTGCCCATCGGTGAGTCCAACCTGAGACTGCCGGAAGGCATCTCCGTCGTTCACATTGAACCGACCTCCATTACGCTGCGAATTGAACCGAAGCTTACGAAAACGGTGCCGGTGACCATCACCCTGACGGACAATCCGGCATCGGGATACAAGCTCGCCCCATCCCTGTCCACGCCATCCGTCCTGGAGATAACCGGGCCTGAAAAAATCCTTACACGAATCGATCACTTGGCAACCCTTCCCATCAGCATCAAGGATATGTCGGAATCGTTCAAAAAGGAAATTGCCGTGGATCTGCCAAGCGAGGTGACAATTGGAAAGGGCGGAAGCTCCGTGGTGACAGCCCAGGTAAACATCGAAGAGAATATCATCACCCGCCGGTTTGAAAACATCCCGGTAAAGGGGCGGGACACGGTTTTATCGGCTAAGATCACACCACCGGATATCAATATCGATGTCAGGGGACCGGAAAACACCCTTTCCGGTCTTTCGGTGGGAAGTGACATCCAGGCTTATGTCGATTTAAAGGGCCTTACTCCCGGCACCTACGCACGCCGCGCTCAAATCACCCTGCCCGTCGGCACCACCCTGGACGGCGCCGACCCGGAGGTTTTCACGGTGACCATCAAGCCGTAAAAGGAAACACCTTATGTTGTTTGTGATAGATGTAGGAAATACCAATATCGTACTGGGATTATTTGACGGCGACCGGCTTCTGAAAGACTGGCGCATTCGAACCGTGCCGGGGACGACCGAGGATGAGTTCTGCGTTCTGGTGGCCGGCCTTTTTGCCGGGAGCGGATATCAAGCCGGGGAAATCGAAAAAACGGTCATCTCCTGTGTCGTTCCCCCCATGGTGCCCCTCCTCGACGCCTTCTGCCGTAAATATCTAGGCCGGCCTCCGCTTTGGGTGTCGGCGGAAACGGTAAATCGCATGCCTATCCGTTACGGCAGCCCCGGAGAGGTCGGGGCCGACCGGATCGTCAACGCGGTGGCTGCATTCGATAAATATAAAAAGGCGTTGATCGTCATCGATTTCGGAACCGCCACCACCTTCGACGTGGTTTCCGAAAAAGGGGAATACCTGGGCGGCGCCATCAGCCCGGGGATCATGATTGCCTCCGAGGCGCTCTACAGCCATGCATCCAAGCTGCCCCGGGTGGAAATTTTCAAGCCCCCCAAAAGCGTGATCGGGACCAATACCAGTGAGAGTATTCAATAGGGGATCATTTTCGGATATGCGGGCATGGTGGACGGCATCGTCCACCGCATCCAAAAGGAATTGGGGTGCAGCTTGAAAGTCGTGGCCACTGGCGGTCTGGCCCCTCTGATGCAGGGAGTTTCCGAAACCATCGAGGCGGTGGAACCCACCTTGACGTTGGAGGGGTTGCGGATGTTGAGTGAGGAAATAACAAGTGCCTAGAGTGCCTAAAGTGCGCTAGAGTGCCTAAAGTTGAGGAATCGTTTCACTCTGTTTTTTGAAAAAGCAAAAGCACCGCGACATACGCGGTGCTTTTTTTATGA
This sequence comes from Desulfobacterales bacterium, assembly GCA_040235505.1. GTDB lineage: Bacteria > Desulfobacterota > Desulfobacteria > Desulfobacterales > JAFDDL01 > JBECKW01. The sequence goes on along the minus strand of JBECKW010000117.1, from coordinate 228 downwards.
ACAGGCAGAATACATTAACTTTAGGCACTTTAGCGCACTTTAGGCACTCTAGGCACTTGCAGTTCTACGCACTTGCAGCTCGCCAGCTAAATCCTCCCCAACTTCTTCAACGTCTCCCGATACACCCGATACGAAAGTGCGTGCTCCGCAAGGCCGCGTTTGAGAATCCTCTCAAAGTCGGAGATATTCTGGGGATTCATAACGAGATCCACGCTCTTGTTGAACGCT
>JBECKW010000290.1:0-3976 GCA_040235505.1 Desulfobacterales bacterium | reverse complement strand
GAAACATTGTATGAACTGGATATCGAGTACCGGGAGATTGCCGAGGCGGTGGGCATCGAAAATTATCACGTTACCCTTGGGCTTAATGACAACGCGACTTTTATCGGCGCGTTGAAGGATATCGTCCTGGGGGTGCTGGAAAAAGATTAAAAACAATATGTCCCGCAGAGACGCAGAGAAAAGCAGAGATCAGAAGCCAGAGATCTGAGGTCAGAAACGGCAGAATACCACAACTCTAGGCACTTTAGCGCACTTTAGGCACTATAGGCACTTGCAGTTTTCCCTTTGCCGTTCTCCGCGTCTCTGCGGGAGATATGCGGTTATTTCAAATGGACTAGAAAACCTATGAAAGAGCGAGACATACGCGTAACGATTTTGGGGGCCGGGATTTCCGGGCTCGCGGTGGCCCACTGGCTGCACCGGGACGGTTTTGACGTCACCGTGCTGGAGGCCGGAGATGTGCCCGGCGGTTCCATGGTCAGCCGACTGGAAGAGGGATATATGGTGGACTGCGGCCCCAACAGCGGGCTGGACACCTCTCCATTGATCCGGCAGCTTGTGGAAGAGGTCGGCCTTGAAAACGAACTGGTGTACGCAAATGATGCCGGGGGCCGGCGCTATATCCTCAAACGAGGCCGGCTTCATGCGCTTCCGACCGGGCCGGGAGCTTTTTTGAAAACGAAACTATTTTCCGCGAGGGCCAAGTGCCGCCTTCTTGCGGAACCGTTTATCGGAAAATCCCAGGATGGATACAACCAGAGCATTGCCGACTTTGTCCGGCGCCGCCTGGGCCGGGAGTTTCTCGATTATGCCATCAACCCCTTCGTGTCGGGCGTTTTTGCCGGAGATCCTGAAAAGCTCAGCGTCAAATCGGCGTTCCCGAAGCTTTACCGGCTTGAAGAGCTTTATGGAGGCCTGATCAAGGGAATGATCAAGGGGGCTAAGGAACGCAAGGCCCGGCGGGAGACATCCAAACAGAACGCCCGGATGTTTTCCTTTCTCGGCGGCATGCAGTCCTTTCCGAAAGCCATCGCAAAAACACTGGGGGAGAAGCTGCGGTGCGGCTGTGAAGTCGTCGGGGTGAAACGTTCCGAAAGCGGTTGGATGGCGACATACCGGCATGGAAGGACAATGGCGGAAATTGAATCGGATGTGCTGGTATCGGCCCTGCCGGCTTATCGGGCCGCGACCGTTTTCAAGGACCTGGATGTGGATCTGGTGGGCCATTTAAACGAGATTTACTATCCGCCGGTGAAGGTTCTCTTTCTGGGATATCAAGAGGCGGATGTGGGGCGGGCGTTGGACGGCTTCGGCTTTTTAATCCCGGAAAAGGAAGCGAAACCGTTTCTGGGAGCCATCTGGAGTTCCGTCCTGTTCCCCGGGAGGGCCCCGAAAGATTCGGCGGCTTTTACTCTTTTCGTCGGCGGCGCCAGGTCTCCGGGGCTCCTCGATGGCGATTCGGAGGCGCTGAACCGGTCGGTGTTGTCGGATTTTTCCGAAATCATGTCCATCCGGAAACCTCCTCAATTTATCCGTGAATGGATATGGCAGCGGGCCATTCCCCAATATACCCTCGGCTATATCGAGCACGAGCGCTATTTCCAGCGTTTCGAGAACGCGCATTCCGGACTCTTTCTCAGCGGAAACTATCGTGGGGGGATATCCGTGGGGGATTGCATTATTCAATCGGATTTGATTTATAAAAAAATTCTGGAAACTGTGGAACAATACGGGAGGTGAACTCTGGACAGTTTCAAAAGCATATGGAAATTTTTCGCATCTATCCGGTTCTCGGTGGTGGTGCTCCTGGTCATTGCCATTGCCTCCGTTTCGGGAACGGTGATTCCCCAGAATGAAAGCATTGCGTTTTATGTGGCGAAGTTCGGCGTGGCCGGATACAGGATTTTTTCCACCCTGGATATCTTCGATGTGTATTCCTCGTGGTGGTTTCAGGGGTTGCTGTTTCTACTGGTGATCAACATCGTGGTGTGTTCCCTCGACCGGTTGCCGGTGACATGGAAAGCCGTTTTCTCGAAACACCTGTCCCGGAACCCCTCGATGTTCCGAAACCTGATGAAAAAAGAAACGTTTGACACCGGACTTATCCTGGAAACGCTGAAAGATGCCTGCCGAAAGTTTGCGTCCGGCGGGGACGGACTGCAGGAGACGCCGGAGGGCTTTTTCGTCATCGGGGAAAAAGGAAGGTGGACCCGTTTCGGGGTGTATGCGGTTCATTTGAGCATCATTCTTCTGGTGGTGGGCGCGCTGATCGGGTCCATCTTCGGTTTCGAGGGGTATGCCAATATCGCCGAAGGCCAATCCGTTTCGTCGGTTCAACTGAGCAGCGGTGCATCCAGAAAACTCGAGTTCAACCTGCGGTGTGACGATTTCAGCCTTTCGTTTTATCCCAACGGGGCTCCCCGGGAATACCGATCGAGCCTGACGATTCTCGAACAGGGGAAACCGGCACTTAAAAAAGACATCGTCGTGAACTCCCCCCTCCGATACAAAGGGATCAACATTTTTCAGTCGAGCTACGGGCTCATATCCGTTGAACTGACAATTGTCAGCAATAAAACGGGCAAGGGGTACAAGGAAAACGTCGGTATGGGGGATTCCCTCAAACTGCCCGAAAACCTCGGGACTTTTGTTCTTACGGGATTCCAGGGGGCCATGGACTACCGGGGCAAAGACATCGGCTCCGTTTTTTATGGCCATCTGATATCGGCAGAAGGTAAGGCGCAGACTATTCTGCTGCCCGTTTCGTATCCGGAATTCGACCGCGAAAGAAAAGGTGATGTGACCATCTCCGTTTCGGGCACCCGTTACTACACCGGTCTTCAGGTGACACGCGACCCGGGCGTCTGGGTGGTATACGCCGGGTTTATCATGCTGATCCTGGGATGTTTCGTCACCTTCTTTACTTCCCACCAGCGAATTTTTATTGAAGCGGTGAAGTACAAGGGCAAATACCGGGTCACGGTGGCCGGACTCGCCAATAAAAACAAGTTTGGAATGCAGCAGGAAGTGAAGCGGATTGCCGAACGGCTGGCGAAGTTGGGGTAGAAGACTGACGAGACAGGAGTGCCTTGAGTGTCTTGAGTTCATAGAGTGCCTAGAGTTGTGGAGTCGTTTCACTCCGCCTTTTTATAAAACGATAGCATTCATCAACTCCAGGCACTCAAGAGCACTCAAGCTCACTCCAGACACTCGCAGTTTTCAGTATCAACTTTGGTTATTTTCATTCATTAGAGGAACCGTATGAACAGTTCAATTGTATTATCGATCGCGACCTTTATTTACGCACTGGCGGCGTTTTTATATGTCTTTTCCTGGGTGTTTAAAAAACCGTCCGCCGCCAGGACGGCATTGTGGGTAACGGTGACAGGCATTCTCGCCAACAGCGCCGGCATTATCATGCGATGGACGGAATCCTACCATATGGGATTCGGGCATGCCCCCTTTTCGAATCTCTACGAATCCCTGATCTTTTTCTCATGGGTCATCGCCTTAATTTTCGTGATCATCGACCGGAAATACAAAGTGCCGATTGTCGGCACCTTTACGGTTCCCCTTGCTTTTCTGGCCCTGGCATACGCGTCGCTGCCTACGGATATCACGAATATCAACCAGCAGATCCAGCCCCTCGTTCCGGCCCTGAAAAGCAACTGGCTGATCGCGCATGTCATCACCTGTTTCATCGGATATGCGGCCTTTGCCATCGCCTTCGGTGTGAGCATCATGTATCTCGTCAAATTGGGGCGTGAATCGGAATCCGGAGGCTGGATCGGACTTCTTCCCGATACGGAGGCGTTGGATGCGCTCTCCTATCAACTGATCATGTTCGGTTTTCTGTTTCTGACCATCGGCATCATCACCGGCTCCGTATGGGCGAATACGGCATGGGGACGCTACTGGGGCTGGGACCCGAAAGAGACCTGGTCCCTGATCACCTGGATTATTTACGCCGTCCTGC
>JBECKW010000276.1:0-2630 GCA_040235505.1 Desulfobacterales bacterium | reverse complement strand
ATGGGGCCGCCATTGCCCCGGTGCATGGTAATATCCGTGAGTAGGGGCTGCTATCTCTGCGGCGCACTCTTTTTTCGCTGGTGGCAACCAACCGGTGCAAGGCGCAGATCGCAGTCCCCTGGATGAGACGTTGGAACTCTATTCTTTTATCATTTCAACATCGTGCATTGCCCCACAATAATATTGTGCGGCTTCATTTTAAGCAGCTTCTTTGAAGCTTTCCCTGTAAAAAGGTTCATATGTCTGCCCACTTTGCCACAGCCGGTGAAGCAGCACCGACAGTTTCCGCGCAACGGCCACCACAGCTCGTTTTTTTGCGTTTTTACCCCCTCGCGCCGCTATATGTAGCCCATGGCGACGAAGATGACTGTCCGGGCCAAAGGGCCCCATTATGTATTGGGCACTGCTGACAAGTAGTTGCCGCAAGTATTTGTCACCAGCCTTGGTGATATGAAGTTGTTTGTCCGTTTCACCGGATTGGTCACGCCGAGGCGTCAGTCCCAAAAAAGGACCAACCTGTCGGCTCTTGCTGAAGTGCCGAGGGTCCTCGATGGTCAGCACATAGGAAAGGGCAGTCACCGGACCAATGCCGGGTACTTGTCGCAAGCGTTCAGTCTCCGGATATCTGTCTTGACACAGTTTCTCTATCTGGAGATCCAGAGTTTTAATCTGTTCGGTTATCTGCCCAATGACTTGGAATATCGACTCGAGGGCCGGCCACAGTTCCGATGGCACATGGGCCTTGCAGCGCCGGACAAAACTCTCGCTGCTGCACTTCGGCAGACGTTCACCGATGGTCTTAACTAAGCCCCGGACATGGTTGATCAGCTTCGTTCGACTTTGCACCAGCATGTCCCGGGACTTTACCAAGGCCAAATCAGCATGGGCCTGGCTGCTTCGATGGCGAATCGGGGAAAGCAATCGGGGTTCTATCCGGCATACCATCCCCAACATTCGTGCGTCGCGCTCGTCGGACTTGTCCTTGCTGTCCCAGATAAATCTCAACTTGCGCGGATTGCCCACACATACCTCGCATTTCATTTCTTCAAGCAACCGGCTGATCCAGGGAGAATGGGTACCTGCTTCGATGGCTACCTTGGCCCCCTTGTATTGTTTAAAGTATTTGTGAAGCGCTGTTTTTGTGTTCGTCACTTTTGCAACGTCCAGTTCTTTGCCATCGGCATCAAATACAACCGCTATGTGATTCTTGTCTCCCAAATCCATTCCAATTGTGATAGTCTCGTTCATGGCTGGTCTCCTTTTTTTTGCAGCCCCTTTCGGGTGACTGCGTTAACGTTGAGCGTGATCTTATCACAGCTCGTTGGGAGATCAGCCTTCTCATTTTATCTCTGCGGCTCTGCGGGAAAAACTGCCTTTGCAGTTCGCAGTTGCTATGAGCTATGAGCTATCAGCTATGAGCTGCTTTATCCATCACCTCATCGATCTTCTTCATCAGGTCAGCCAGGCTCAAAGGCTTCATCAGGTAATATCCCTCACCGGCCGCGGCGGCACCGGCCTCATATGCTTCCTGGGACCCGTGACCGGTTAGAAAAATAAATTTCATATGGGGGCATTTCCCCTGAAGGATCACCTTTAGATCGATTCCGCTGAGTCTCGGCATTTTCACGTCGAGTATGGCCAGGTCATAAGCGCATTGTTCCGCACGGATGATGGCGTCTTCCGGGCGGCTGACCCAGTCCGCATCGATTCCCCTCAGAGAAAGCCGTTCCGCCAGCGCGCTGACAAATTCGACCTCGTCGTCCACCAGAAGTATTTTCATATTTTCTCCTTTATATCACCGGACGCCGGTTGATCGGTGAAGGCCGCAGGAGGATCCATCGGCAACGTCACGGTAAAGGTAGCCCCCTCCCCTACGGTGCTTGCAACGCGGATATCTCCCCCCAGTTCTTTGATCAGGCCGTAGGTGATGGAGAGGCCGAGACCCGTTCCCCCCTTCCCTGTTTTGGTTGAAAAAAACGGTTCGAATACCCGGCCGATATCGCTTTGGGGAATCCCATGACCGCTGTCTGAAACCTCGATCTTTACCTGTCGGTGCTCTACCTCCCGGGCGGAAATGCTTAGCTTCCCTTCGTCTTCCATGGCGGCGAATGCATTTGTAAACAGGTTCAGCAAGATCTCCTGAAGCTTCCCGGGATCGCTTTTAAACCGGGGCAGCCCTTCGGCGACATCGATGTTTATGGCGATGCATCGATACTCCGCCTCCTTGCCCATAAAATCGAGGACCTCCGAGATGACCGTCCGCAGGTCGATCTCCTGAAGGCGGGTTCCGGATCTTCGGGCAAAGTTCAAAAGCCGGCGTGTAATCCCGGCGCATCGATCCACTGAAGAGAGGACGGAATCGATCAGTGACATCAGTTTCGAATCCTGCGAATACTTGTCCGTAAAGGTGAACAGATCTTTAATCAACCCCGCCTTCTGGCTGATGATGGCAAGGGGGTTGTTGATTTCGTGAGCCACCCCGGCGGAGAGCCTTCCAAGGGAGGCCATCTTATTGGAGTACTCGGCCTGGTGCATGGCCATGAGACGCCGCTGGTCCGCCATGTATATCTGGTTCACGAGGAAAGTGGTACCGCCCAGGACCACCAGCAAAATCACTACCGTCGAAATCA
>JBECKW010000167.1:0-3211 GCA_040235505.1 Desulfobacterales bacterium | reverse complement strand
CACCAAGAGCCTGGCCGGATCAGCCAGGGGACGGACATACATGAAATGCTCGCCCTTGAAATAGTATTGGATACCCTCACTGTCCAGCAGTGATTTTAGAAAGGCAATATCCGCAGGGTTGTAAGTGGCAAGAATTTCGGTGTAATCAACAAATTCAGGTTCAGGCTTGGGGTCAAGGGCATCGACCAAGGCGATACCACAGTCGCTGCAAACCGTAAAGCCTTCCCTGTATTCGGCTCTGCATTTCGGGCAGAACATGCCGGGCGCCACCTCTCCCCCTCCGCCTAGTTGTCACGGCCCTTTGCGACCTTTTTCATCAGGTCTTCCGACCTGTCGATTTTCTTCCCGATATAGTAAGCGTCGACGATCCCCATGATCCAGCAGATCAATGTCAGGGACAGGGCGAAATTAAACTTGAAGTTTCCGGCAGTACTCGACGCCCGGGCAGCTGCATCCGCGATGACGGCCATATCGATGGCCCCGCCATTCAGTTGGATATTTTCCAGGATGGCAAGCGCGCGTTTGACGGCCTCCGTGACAAGAATGGCCAGGTTGACCACAAAGGTGAAAACAAGGATCGCCCCATTTTTATAATGTTTTAAAGCGATCTGACCCAGGCCGGGAAATACCAGGCCTGACAGGAGGGCCCCTTTGAGTGATTTTTCCATCTTCCCCTGATTCTTGGTCCTTGGACTAATCCTGTATTCTGGCGGTTGCCTTGAAAAATGTATAGCAAAACACGCCGTCCGCTTCCGTTGTCCGGTATAATCCCCTGATACCTTGATCAAAAGATTGTGCATCCATCAGGCCTTCTGCAATGGCTGATTCACGCACGCCTTCAATCATGGCCGTAAATGTGTTTTTTGTAAACCCCTCAACCAGTTCCAGTCTGCTCGAATCGACATAAACCATGCGCGGTGAAACGGCTGCCGCCCTGAAGCCGGCGGCTTGGAGCAGGGGATAGAGCTGCCGGCCGATATTGGCATTGCCGCCGGCTTTGCGTTGCAAATCCACCTGGCATTGAATGGCCCGATGGGCGGATGCATTGTCCGGGTAAAAATAGGCCGATCCATGATCCCCTTCGATGACGGTGATGGTGCCGCCGCTTTTAAGACAGGTTTTTAGGCAATGCAGGGCTTCAACCGGTTGCGGCAGATGTTCAAGTACAAAACATAGAAAGATATGGTCGAATGACCCGGGTTCAAACGGCAGGTTGAAAATGTCCGCCTTTTCAAAGCTCACATTGGTACACCCGGCCTGCTGAAGCTTTTCCCGGGCCGCTTTTATCGAGCTTTCGGAGATATCCACTGAGATGATCCGGGCGCCGGGACTGTTTCTGGCCAGCGTCAGGGTCTGGGCCCCCACACCGCAGCCGGCCTCGAGCACCAGGCTGCCATCCGGATATACGGTATCATGATGCAGCAAGTCAACAAGGGTCGATGCCTGATCCTGGAGACGGATGTTTTCCCTTTGATTGTAACCGTGAACATAATGCATGTTTTTATCCCTTAATCCAAAATCATTTTTTGTCATGCAAAAACACCCCTTTCCACAAGCGTGGCAAAACGGCCAAGGATGATCCGGCCTGCAGTTGTTTCCTTGCAATCGTGGGGTGACAGAACAGTATGGCATTGATTTTTTGATATATCTCCATGGTATTCTTTGATATAGGCCTCGGCGATATCTCGGTCATATTCGGGGTGAAACTGAACGCCCCAGGCACATGGACCCCAACGGAAAGTACTGTGGCGGTCTTTTTCACTGAAGCCCAGCAAAACGGCCGATGAAGGAAGCGCCGTGACGGATTGATAATGGGATGTCTGGACGTCGATGGTCCGGGGCAGGTTTTCCAAAAGCGGATCGTTTGCCGCAGCGGCGGTCAAGGTAACGGGTACCGTCCCGAACTCGGGCCCACCAGAAGGATAACCCACCTTACCGCCCAAGGCATATGCCAGCAGCTGGTGCCCGTAACAGATCCCCAATACCGGGATCTCGCGTCGGACGGCTTTTGCCAGCCAGGCCGCCGCCTTTTCGCTCCAATCCCTATGGTCGGTAACCATTGCATGAGAACCGGTGATGACAATTCCGCCGATGCCATCGACGTCTGGAAGCCTTTCACCCCTGTGAACGGCCACCACCCGACAGGTCACTGGGTGGCGATTTGCCATGCCGGCGATTACCCAATCCTCAAAGTCGCCACGCCTCGCCACCAGGGATGGGATGCTGTCACCCGTTTTGATGAGGTAAATATCTTTCACAGACGGTGCCTTGATAATCCAATTTCCTGGGAACCAATTGACCTTTATATCGCTTTGCTTATGTAACCGGCATTCAATGACACTTCAAGCAGCAATAACTCAACATCGCCTTGCGCTTTGATTAAGATCTGTTTCTCAGCCTCGATCCTGGCAGCACCCCGTTCGGGTATCATCTTGTCGTTAACCCCAAGCGTTCCCCCTTCCAGATTGGCCAGATAGACGCCCCAGCCCTCCCGCATGTCAAAAGACAATGCCTTGCCGTTTTCCAAAAACGCCGTATAGGCGTTGACATCCGAACGGATTTTCAGCGGAGCGGGCATATCCTTGCTCGCCATGAGCAGCAATCGATTGGTGCGTTCCGATTTCTCAGGGCTATACTGGGACACTGAGGGTTTGAGCCCTTCCGTATCCGGGAAGAACCACATTTGAATAAAGCGCATGGTATCCGTTTGGCTGGCATTGATTTCGTTGTGATACATGCCCGTGCCCACCGTGGTATGCTGCATGGCGCCCTGGGTCATGGTCCCGCCTTCGCCATGCTCGTCCTCGTGGGTGAATTGGCCATGCATCACATAGGTCAGCACTTCGTTGCGCCGATGGGGATGGATCCCCCACTCGCCGCCCTCGGAAATGGTGTCGTCATTGAACACCCTGAGGGTGCCGAAGTGAACGTATTGCGGGTCATAAAAGCGATCGAAGGAAAAATGCCACAGCCCTTTGAAATTCCCCTTGGCCACGGGCCCGCCCACATTAAAAACATCGTCTGGTTTTCTGATGGTAATCATGACGTCACCTCTCGGCTGTCTTGCATTCAATTAAATTAAAACAGAGGCTATTCACGATATCCAAGAGGTCAAGCCTGGAAGAGGGTCGCGTCCTGTAAATACATTGCAATATTGAAAGGCTGTGGGAGAAGTTATAAACTATTTGAAGGGTCGGGGAGACAAAAATTC
>JBECKW010000125.1:0-16433 GCA_040235505.1 Desulfobacterales bacterium | reverse complement strand
TCCCGATGTGGAATCCGTACCCGGAGAAAAGGTTCATACGAGACTAATCATGATCAACAGGGATATCCCGGGAATGATAGGGTTTGCGACACATCTTTTAGGAAAGAATAACATTAATATTATAAGTTACCTGAATGAAAGTAACGGAAATGTGGGGTATAATATTATCGACGTTGAAACATCGATCCCCTTTGAACTTGCAGCCGAAATAGAAGCAAACCCTGATGTCATCAGAACCAGGGCAATAAATTTTTAGGTTGAGACAATCCCCAGGACGTTAAACTTAAACGCCTCGAACCTCTCCACTTCGAAAATTCCAGGCAGTTCGTCAAGATCCCTGAGTGGTTGTCTTTTCCACCCTCCGGGGCAACACTAGACTAAAGAGGAGGGGCGTCCGCCGTGCGTTTCCATCACGTCGTCAGGCCGGCCTTTCGCTGTATATCTTTTCGATCTTTCGCAGGACGGGGAGAGTCTTTTGGCAGAATTCCAGCCCCTGCCGGATCTTCTGAATCCGCACCCTGACATGGGACGGAAAGCAGTTCCTGATCTTTTTAAGTGCTCTCATGTCCTCGAGTTCGGCTTGCAGGGCCTGGGTGGTGCTCATCAGTGTTTCTATCTGGTTTCCGCAACTTTCCATCTGCTCGAAAATTTTCTCGGCCTGCGCCATCAACTCCTTGTCGATAACCTTTTTTTCGTTTGTCAGGATCCCCAGCCGGGCGTTGTAGACGCTTTCTTTCATTTTTCCTCTGCGAAGTTCGAGCTTCACGAGCTTTCCTCCGACATCGGAGCTTTTTCGGTAGATGGCCTTCCTCTTCTTGATATTGGTGTCGGCAATTTTCGGGTGGAATACGGCTTTCCCCATGCCAAGGTCACTCTGACCGCCCCGCTGGTTGATGAACGCCCCGTGCAGATAGGCCAGAAACAGGTCCCGACGCATGAACTGCAGTCGGTTTCCAAAACTGACTTTTTTCAGTCCGCCCAAGGCCGCGTTGCTTTCGGCTACCCGCCGCTTGCTCTGCATAAGGATCGACTTTTTTTCCAGCCGGTTGTGCTTGTATTCCTTACGGCCGATGGCTCTACACTTATACCGTATTTTGTTTTCCAGAAGTTCCTGCTTTGCCCGGTCGATGACCTCCTCTGAGGATTGGATCACATCCCGATAATGCGCCTCGGTGGAATCCATCTCTCTTTTTACAACCCCCAGCTCTTTCAGCATGGTTTCGTTTACCCGTTTGACCTCCTTGACAAAGTGCCGGCCATGGGCCGTCTGCAGCTCACCCTCTATGGCCCCGACACCTTCCTGAAGGGCCTTCAGTTTTTCCGAGTAGATTTCCTTCATCTGGAGGAGATCGCTGAGGGTTATATTTCTGTGGACAAAGGCCCGGTGGTACGCCATCTGTCCGGCAGCCTCCCAGCGGCGATACACGTACCCCGCCGCGATGATAAGCGTCAGGGCAACATAGATATAGGGATTTGCGGCCAGGATTGCGTCAAACGTAGTGCTGTCGACGGAGACAAGCGGGTGGGACAGGTGAAACATTCCCGCCCCGGAAAGGACAAACAGTATCAGGATGCTGGACGGTAGGGCGTTGGTGCCCATAAAGACGGTTATCACGAGAAAAGCGGAGATGAATACGAGCCACTGGCTTGCAGTGGTGTTTTGGAGCCCCTTTATCAAGATTTCGAAGGCCAGGCGAACCGGAGATTCCCCGCCTCTCACGAGCTGATATGCGGCGCTAATTCCGGCTGGCGTGAAGGGATACTTCATTGCCAGGCGGCGGTATCCGAATTCGGCCGCCGTCTGGTCGCCTGCCTGGGCCATCGTCTCAAACTCCGCATACTGCCTATCGGTGGTCTGACTCAGGTTGATGGACGAGGCGACAACACACAGGGCCACCAGCAACAGAAAGATAAAAACTCTTTTCACTTCCATTTCAAAATTCCTGCAATTCCAGCGGGCAAGGAGCGATACTACACGATAGGAAACGGACAATCGCAGACCACGCAAATTTTCGCATTTTTAACTGCTGGTTTTATGCTAATGCACATAAACGTCTGTTCCAGTGATTTGCTCGAACAAAGGTGTGACCCTTCGCGTGCTGTGGCGTACTTGAGATGCTGCTTTTTCAGATATCACCACCACCGGCATCTGAGCTTGTCGACGTCTGGCCGACAAAAACAGAAGGTGTCCTTTCACGATCGGGCCCTTCTGTGTGGTAATTTTGTTCAAACTGTAAAAATTATATAACAATTTCGCCCTGGTGTCCATTGAGTTTTTTTATGGGGAATCGGTTGTGTAACCAGGCCAATGTAAGGCTGTCTATTGCAGACATCGGACTGAAATGATAATGGCTAACTTTGCAATGTGCCGTTAAAAAATATACCCTCTGAACTTGTCGTGCGGGCTTGAAAAAATCCTGTATTTTATTTGAACGGCTCCAGAGAGCAAAAACCGAAAAACCATTGAAACATGTATTTAAAATATTACCATATCGAAAAAAAACCCTTCCAGCTCACTGTGGACCCGGCTTTTCTCTGGATGTCGGATAAACACAAGGAAGCCCTGGCGGTGTTGACCTATGGCCTTCTGGACAACAAGGGCTTTATCATGCTTACGGGAGATGTCGGCATCGGTAAAACCACCCTTGTCAATGCTTTTATCAACAATCTAGGGCCGGAAACCCTTTTTGCAAATATTACGAATCCAGGCCTGAAACTAAAAGAGTTTTTCAATATCCTGGGGATGACATTCAACTTTGGCAATAAATTCTCGGGGAAAGACGAATTTTTAATCGCCTTCAAAGCGTTTCTTGAAGGATGTCACCGTGACGGAAAGCGGGTGCTTCTGATTATCGACGAGGCGCAACGACTCAGCGGGGACATTATGGAGGAAATTCGCCTCCTTTCCAACATCGAGCTGCAAAGCGGCAAACTGCTGAACATATTTTTTGTCGGTCAGGATGAGCTCGAAGAAACGCTCGATCGCCACGAAAACCGGGCCCTTCGCCAGCGAATGTCCATGGTGTACCATCTGGATCAGCTTTCGCCCCGGGAGACCAGCGAATATATACAGCATCGTTTGCGCGTGGCCGGGTGCAAAAAAAGGATATTCACCGAAAAAGCCATCGGAGAAATATATGTGTTCTCGGAGGGATACCCCCGTATTATCAACTTGATCTGCGATCATGCCATGCTGAAGGGGTTTATTACCCGGAAAAAGAGAATCGACGAACCGGAAATTATCGCATGCGCCAGGGAGTTGAGGCTGAAAAAAAAGTGGGTGCCGGAATCGTCCCGTGAGAAACGAAACCCGGTCGTCATATTGAAGAATGACAGAGTGTGGTTCAGGAAATTCCGCTGGGTTTCCAAATACCTGCCACATTTCGCAGCTGCTCTTTTCATTTTCATTATGGCCTGCTTCCTTTATTTTCCGCTCCGGGCAGGGGCTTCCTTTTCCGGCATTCTGCCTTATTGGAAGGACCAACTTCTCGCATCCGGTGGCACGGTAACGAAACGGATTCCGGACCAGACTTCTCCCCAGATAGTTTACAAAGTGATAAAGAAAGATGCCGGAACGCAAGGAGATTCGGAAGCCGGAAAGCTTGAACGCGAGAAGGCGATAAAAGCAGAAAGTGCGGGTGCAGAGAGCATAGACCGCCGGGAGGCTGGAATGCCTGGAGGCGGGCAAGCAACGACCGGAAGATTAGAGGATAAGAAGACAGACGCTATAGAAACCGAGAGCAACGCAGCAGCATCGGACTTGGAGCCTGGCAGCCCAGCGATCCATCAGTCCAGCGGTTTAACATCCCGGCATCCCGGCGCATCCCAGCAAATCACCATCCCCGATTCCGAAAAACGCTATATAATTGCCTTTGAATTCGACGCCGACGACATCGCACGCGAAGGACGCGAACGGTTGATCAAAACAGCTGCATTGATGAAAGAGCATCCGGAGATTACGTTGACCATCAGCGGTCACACGGACAACACGGGGGAGGAGGCCTACAATGTCATGCTCTCCAAATATCGTGCTGAAATCGCTAAAAAATTTCTTGTCGGCAAGGGCATCGCACCGGAAAGAATCACCGCCGTTGGAAAGGGCTCCGAAGAACCCATTGCCGACAACAACAGTGCTGACGGCCGTCGCATGAATCGGCGGGTGGAAGTGGTTGTAAACATACCAAATGAATTCTAGTCTTACATAGTGGCCTGGTATCCCGGTTATAAGGTTGAAGGCAGGTAACTGGGAAATCATCGATAGAATGCTTAAAAACGATAATAACAACTATCATTTTAAGAGTCTAAAGTGACTGAAATGCAACAGAACTGGACTTTAAGAATCTGGTCATGGCTGAAATCAAGAATAGATTTTATTATTTTCGTGGTCTGCATCATTATCGTTTACGTTGTTTCGGCAAAATATAATTTTTTTGAAACTATATTAGGCTTCCTGAACAAGTTCAACAAGTTGCAATTAGATGAATTGATTCCAACAGTTATTTATATCGCGATCTCTTTGATTTATATATCAATCAAGCGCTGGAAAATTATTAAAAGAGTACAGTCCCAATTAGAACAACAAAATACGAGCCTGCAAAAAGCCTTGAGAGACGGCAAGCAAATTCTGGAGCATTATCAAAAAAGCAATAAAAAGATTCAAAGCATTTTCAAGGCGGCACCTGTGGGAATAGGGGTTGTGGGCAATCATGTTTTTCAAGAAATAAATGACCGCTTTTGCGAAATTTCAGGTTATTCCAGGGATGAACTAATTGGTCAGAGTTCGAGAGTCGTTCACCCTTCTGATGAAGATTTTGGATATGCCGGAATAAGGTTAGAAGAAGAGGTAAATAAAAACGGCATTGGCAGTTTGGAAACAAAACTGAAAAGAAAGAACGGAGAAATCATCGATGTGCTGTTAGGTGTTGCGCCGGTTGATCATAGTGACTTATCTGCCGGGGTAACTTTTTCGATAATGGACATTAGCCAACAAAAGCGGATGGAATTTGCACTTATTGAAAGTGAAAAACGTTATCGAAGTTTTTTTGAGCAAGATATAACCGGGGATGTTCTCACAACAGTTGACGGTAAAATATTAGCCTGCAATCCGGCATTCGCTAAAATGTTCGGGTATGAGACTCCCAGGGAAATAATGTCCGTAAACGTAAATACATTTTATCCCTCTGGGCGCAAAACTCTTTTGGAGCGTCTAAAAAAAGAAAAAATTATTGAACGCATTAACATGGAATTTATCCATCGTGAAAAACGACCGCTATATTGTATAGGAAATCTTTTTGGACATTTTGACCAGCAGGGGAACCTATCACAGATCAGCGCCTTCTATTTCGATGAAACAGAACGAGTTTTGCTTGAACAAAACGCCAGAGAGACACAAAAAATGGAAGCGTTAGGAACCCTTGCAGGCGGCATCGCTCATGATTTCAACAATTATCTGCAATCCATTTTAGGGTCTGCTCAATTATTGAAGGGCAACTTGCCTTCAGAAAGCCAGCTTGTAGAGGATATCAATAGGATTATCAATGTGAGCTTACAGGCAAAGGCATTGATAAAACGGATTCTTGTATTTAGCCGTCGGTCTGATAAAAATATTGAAGCTGTTTATCTTCAAAAAGTGTTGCAGAATGTCTCCAATATATCCGGGTCGATCATTCCGCCAAAAATTGAGATCCACTTTGATATTCAAAAAGACTGTCCCGCTGTGATGGCAGATCCAAGTCAATTGGAGCAAGTTGCCATGAATCTGATTATTAATGCATATCAATCGGTTGAACAAACAAACGGAAAAATTTCAGTTTACCTAAAAGAAGAATTGATTGAAAAACAAAACCCTGAAACTGAGTCCCTTACACCTGGCAGATATTCGGTACTGACCGTTTCTGATACGGGGACGGGGATTGATGATGACAAAATCGAAAAGATTTTCGAACCTTATTTCACAACCAAAAAAATAGGGGGAGGATCAGGGCTCGGGCTTTCAGTCGTTTATGGCATTGTCAAGGAATTTTATGGAAGTATTCTTTTTTCTAGTAAAGTTGGAAAGGGCTCGACGTTCAAAGTTTATCTGCCCATTGCGAAAAAAAATATTATTGAATAATTTAAGGAAGCCCTAAATTTAGTCGGGCCGCCGCCAGAATTTTTTTGGCCTGGTCGACACTAATTGGATATAGCTTCTCAGGGACCTTCTCTTTTCCGAGTTTCTCAAAAACCATATGCCTTGCACAATGGGTTTTGTCACCACGGCAATACGCCCTTTTATACATAGGCCCCAATTGCAGTCTAAAATACAATTTATTGTTATAAAAAGGACATTCCGCTATGCACTCGCATTCACATTCAGCCATTGCTCGTCTCTTTCATTCCGCTACGTTGTTCTTGGGATTATGCTGTATCTCTAAAATAACTATCGGCAGGGCGCTGTGATTCTTTAATTTAAGGTTCTTCTCAAAATTGGTTGGAGCGGCCTCATGGGAAAATATGGCGAAGAAACGTTTTGAATTTGGTTCAGTTATCTGCTGGGGGGAGTTACAACCACTTCCACTCGCCGATTCATGCTACGGCCGTCAGCACTGTTGTTGTCGGCAATGGGTTCATCAGAACCCTTTCCAATGGCGGTGATCCTTTCAGGTGCGATGCCCTTGCCGACAAGAAATTTTTTGGCGATATCGGCTCGTTGCTGGGAGAGCAAGGTATTGTAGGCCGTCTCCCCCGTGTTGTCCGTGTGGCCGGTGATGGTCAGCGTGAGCTCCGGATTTTCTTTCAGCAATGAAGCCGTTTTCGTCAGGCGTTCGTAGGCTTCAGGTGCGATGTCGTCGGCGCCGAGCCCAAAGGCGATTGTATAGCGTTTTTCGGAGTCCGGAATAGACTGCCAGAGTGTCGAAAGCGTGGTCTTCTGAATTTTTGAATTATCGGCTTTCTGGCTCTCTTCAGGTTCAACATTCGTATTCTCGCTTTCTTTTGCCCCGACGGCCTCGTGTTCAGGTCTTTCCGCCTCTTCCTGCACAGCGACGGGCGGGTTGGGGGGAGCGTCGGAATGTGAGGCAACCCTCTTGAGGGGAAAATAAATGACGCAGAAAAGAATGAGCAGGAAAAAAAACCCTGCAATATAGGGTAGATATTTATAGATCTCGCTGATTTTTTTCGACCAGGCTGTTTTATCCTGCCAAATGATCTTCGGGGTTTTTTCCCCGGGGGACGATTCCGGGTCCGACTTTTTTTTCAGCCTCAATTCCCTGGCACATTCGATAATTTCCGGAGTATCGATTGTCTTTTTTTGACTGACATAGCCCGTGAGCATGGCATGATCGCAGATGATATTGATAACACGCGGATATCCTCCTGAGAACCCATAAATCTCTCGAATGGCGTTCTGGGTAAATATCCTTTTCTCAGTTCCGGCAACATTCAGACGATGACGTATATAGTCACCGGTCTCGCCGGCCGATAGCGGTTCTATGTGGTATATCAGGCTCATCCGCTGGCGGAGGGCCCGGTTTTCGTGGCGCTCGAGCGTTTCTTCGAGTTCATCCTGGCCGACGAAAAATATATTCATCAACTTGTCGCTTTGCAGCTCGATGTTGGACAGCAGTCGGAATTCCTCCAGAAGTGCTCTGCCAAGCCGCTGTGCCTCATCAATAATCAGCAGGACCTGCTTCCCGTCCCGGTAGCTTTTTTCAAGAAAGCCCCGAAAGGAGATTAAAAATTCGTCTTTGCCTGAAAATTTAGTGCCGAGCTTGAATGCAGATCCCAGAAGATTGTAAAGTTCAATTCGTTTGAGACCCGGATTCGAAATGTTTGCGAAAAGGGTCTCCGGCCCCAGGCTGTTGATAAAGGCGTTGACAAGAGTGGTTTTCCCTATGCCGACATCTCCCGTGAGCATGATGAAGCCCTTGTTGTCTAAAAGGCCATATCTCAACACAGCCATGGCTTCCTTGTGTTTGTCCGACATCCAGAGAAAAAACGGGTCCACAGTAAGCTCAAATGGTTTTTTTTCGAGTCTGTAATAGTCTATATACATTTCTAAAGGGTCTTCCGTTTTTTCGTATATTGCCGTTCAGGCTCAATACAGGAGGTTTTCGAGCCCGCCCAAACGGCATGTTCAGGGGAAATATGCTTTAACGGCACAATATGAAATCAACTATTAACATTTCAAATCAAAGTCTGCAATAGATAGCCATGCATTGTCTCCCCCGTGTCGTGGTTGCCTGGGCCTGAAGAGGCGGGTTTGTTTGCCCTCCCCCTCCCCAAAAAAAACATACCAACTGAGAAATAGTTGTTTACAAAATGTCTTGACCCATAATCCCACTTAACTTATCCTTATCTTAATAAAAACCGCTCTCTCAAATCCACCAAACCAAAACAGTTAAAAACCCGCCGCTCAATTCAGGAGAGAATCAATTATGCGCACACAGTTATTATCCCGATTGGACAAAGATATCGAACAACTTAAAACGGACGGTCTCTTCAAGGAAGAGAGAGTCATTGTCTCTCCGCAGCAGGCCGATATCGAAGTGGCGGGCGGGAATGCGGTGGTGAATTTTTGCGCCAACAACTACCTCGGCCTGGCAAATCACCCCGAATTAATCGCCGCGGCCCGGAAGGGCGTCCAGGAATATGGATTCGGGATGGCCTCCGTTCGTTTCATCTGCGGCACTCAAAATCCCCATAAGGAACTTGAGGCGCGAATCAGCCGGTTTCTCGGTACGGAAGACACCATCCTCTACTCCTCCTGTTTCGATGCCAACGGCGGATTGTTTGAAGCGCTGCTTGGCCCCGAAGACGCCGTCATTTCCGATGAACTCAATCATGCTTCCATCATTGACGGCGTCCGGCTGTGCAAAGCCGCCCGGTACCGCTACAAAAACAATGACATGAATGACCTGGAGCATCAGTTGAAGGCCGCGGAGAAATCCGGCGCGAAGTTGAAATTAATCGCAACGGATGGTGTTTTCTCGATGGACGGCATCATCGCCGATTTGCGCTCGATCTGTGACCTTGCCGACCAATACGGGGCGCTTGTCATGGTGGATGATTCCCATGCGGTCGGCTTCATGGGAGAAGGAGGCCGCGGGACGCCCGAGTACTGTGGGGTGGAAGGCCGGGTCGATATCATTACCAGGACTTTAGGCAAGGCCCTCGGCGGTGCATCGGGTGGCTACACCAGCAGCCGGCGACAGATCGTGGCCTGGCTCAGACAGCGGTCCCGACCCTATCTTTTTTCCAACAGCCTGGCACCGATGATCGCGGTGGCGTCGATGAGGGTCCTGGAAATGATCGAGGAGAGCGATGACCTGCGCCGAAAACTCAGAGAGAATTCGGCCTATTTCCGAAAAGCAATGGGGGCATTGGGATTTGATCTGGTGCCCGGCGATCATCCCATTATTCCCGTCATGCTGGGCGACGCGGTGCTGGCAACCCGAATGGCGTCCCGAATGCTCGAAAAAGGCATCTATGTGGTTGGTTTCAGTTTCCCCGTCGTACCCAAGGGAAAAGCGCGAATCCGCACCCAAATGTCGGCCGCCCACAACCGGGGGCATCTGGATCGCGCGATAGCGGCGTTTGCCGAGGTCGGTCGTGAACTCGATATCATCCAATAGGCGGTAACCCATGAAAGCAATCGTAAAAGACAGACCCGGACCGGGACTCTTGCAAAAGGATATTCCCGAGCCGATATGGGGAATGAACGACATTCGAATCAAAATCCGGAAAACGGCGATCTGCGGGACCGACTTGCATATTTTCAATTGGGATCCGTGGTCCCAGAAGACGATAAAAACGCCCATGGTGATCGGGCACGAATTCGTCGGCATCGTCGACCAGGTGGGCGATGAGGTCACCGGAATCGCCGTCGGCGACCGGGTCTCCGGGGAAGGGCACATCACCTGCGGCCATTGTCGAAATTGCCGCGCAGGCAAACGCCACCTGTGCCGGAATACCCGTGGCGTCGGTGTGGACCGGGACGGCTGCTTTGCCGAATACCTCGTAATCCCGGCGAGCAATGCCTTTCTGCTGCCGGACGACATCGAGGACGACATCGGTGCGATTTTAGATCCCTTCGGCAATGCTGCGCATACAACCCTCTCGTTTGATCTGGTGGGTGAAGACGTCCTGATCACCGGGGCCGGACCCATCGGCATCATGGCGGCCTGGCTCTCCAAGTACGTCGGGGCCCGTTTTGTGGTGATCACCGACATCAACGACTATCGCCTGAAACTTGCCGGGGCGTTTGGCGGTATCCGGACAGTCAATGTCACGCGGGAAAACCTGAAAGACGTTCAAAAGGAGTTGGGCATGAAGGAAGGCTTCGACGTCGGCCTGGAAGTTTCCGGGGCCCCCAGCGCGTTCCAGCAGATACTGGAAAACATGAACCATGGCGGCAAGGTCGCCATGCTCGGCATTCCCCCCGAAGTCCTGAATGTCGACGCCGGCCTCATCATCTTCAAAGGTTTGACCATCAAAGGCATATATGGAAGAGAAATGTACGAAACCTGGTACAAGATGACCAACGTGCTTCAATCCGGGTTGGATATTTCACCGGTGATCACCCATCGCCTGCATGTAGACGATTTCATGGAAGGATTTCAGGCGATGAACACCGGCCGGTCGGGCAAAGTTATCCTGGATTGGCAATAACAGTTAAAAAAGGATTCAAGGATTCAAGGGGAAAAGATGCAGATTATCTTTGTTAACGCTACTTATGATCGCAAGTGATTTCTGACATTCAGGGCTATCTGCCGTTGAATCAATGTTTTTCACTTGACCCCTCGACCCCTCGAATCCTTGAACCCTTCGTGGCTTTCCATCAACCTCCAAGGCAAGGGTGCCGGGCGGCTGACGCTTCATCGAGCCGTTGCAGCTTGGGCAGTTGCGGCGATGCGTGCAGGCAATCCGGACAATTTCCGGCTTCCCGGGCGATCTGCCGCATGGCGTCGATGAACTGGTCGAGGGTTTCCTTGGATTCGGTTTCGGTCGGCTCGATCATAATGGCCCCGCTTACCACCAGCGGGAAGTAGATGGTCGGTGGGTGGAACCCGTAATCCATAAGCCGCTTGGCGATATCCAGGGTCGCCACATGATGTTCCTGCTGATGTTTGTCGGTGAAGACGCATTCGTGCATGCAGGGCCGGTCGTAAGGCAGATGATAGAGATCCTTGAGCCGCTCTTTGATGTAATTGGCGTTCAGCACGGCATACTGGCTGACCTGCTTGAGCCCGGCGCCCATGCTCAAAATGTAGCTGTATGCACGGATGAGAATGCCCACATTGCCGAAAAAGGCGTGCACCTTGCCCACCGACAAGGGATAATCTTCATCTAAACTATATCCGTCTTTATCTCTCACCACCCGGGGAACGGGCAGAAACGGTTCCAGCTGCCGGGTAACACACACCGGGCCTGAACCCGGCCCCCCGCCGCCATGGGGCGTGGAGAATGTTTTGTGCAGGTTCAGATGCAGCACATCCACGCCGACATCCCCGATATCGACGATCCCCATGACCGCGTTCATGTTGGCGCCGTCACCGTAGACCAGCCCGCCTTTGCGGTGAACGATGTCGGCCACCCGGCGAATGTTGTCCTCGAAAAGGCCCAGGGTATTGGGGTTGGTGACCATGATGCCGGCCGTGTCATCGTCCATGAGCGCTTCTACCGATTCGGGCAGCAGCACGCCGTCCGGGCCTGAATTGACCGCCACTGCCTTGAACCCGCACAGAGTGGCGCTGGCCGGGTTGGTGCCGTGGGCCGTGTCGGGGATCAACACTTTGCTGCGCGGTTTGCCTTTATGCCTGTGATAGGCGGAAAAAATCAGCATGCCGGTGAGCTCGCCCTGGGAACCTGCCGCCGGTTGAAGCGTAACCGCCGGCAGACCGGTGATTTCGCCCAGGTAGCCCTGCAGATCGTACATGAGCGACAGAAGCCCCTGGGAGAGCTTTGCCGGCAGCAGAGGATGGGCGCCGGCAAAGCCGGGCAATGAAGCCTGGCGCTCGTTTGTCTTGGGGTTGTACTTCATGGTGCACGATCCCAGCGGATACATGCCGCTGTCCACACCGAAGTTCCACTGGGAGAGCCGGGTAAAGTGACGCACCACGTCTAGTTCGGAAAGATCCGGAAAGTCCGGGCCCTCGCCGGCCAGCTTCTCGTCCAGTGGGGCTTCTTCCACGTCGCGGCGGGGCAGGGAGATACCGGTGCGTCCCGGGGAACCTTTCTCCCACAGCAGTGGTTCGTTGAAGATCAGGCCTGTGGTACCGATTTTCTCTTTCATTTGGCCACCTCCCTGACAAGTTTGTCGATGGCGGCTTTGTCGATGGTTTCGGTGACGCACATGAGCCAGCAGCCGGGCAGATCGGGGTAATAGGGGGCAAGGCTCAGCCCGGCGACGATTTTTTTCTCCAGCAGCGCTTCCCAGGTGTCGGCAAAACCATCCGGGAAGCGCACCACGAACTCGTTGAAGGTGGGCGCACTGTAAGGAAAGCTGCAGCCGGCTTTGGATAGCCCGGCTTTGAGATATTCGGCCCGGTCACGGTTGAGCCGTGAGAGCCGCCGGATGCCGGTGCCGCCCAGGGCCGCCATGTACATGGTGGATGCCGTGGCGCAAAGCCCCTGGTTGGAACAGATGTTGGAGGTGGCCTTTTCGCGACGAATATGCTGCTCGCGCGTTGCCAGTGTGAGAACGAAACCGGGCTTGCCTTCCAGGTCTACGGTTTTGCCGACCAGCCGTCCGGGCATGTTTCGCACATACTGCTGCCTCGCGGCGAACATGCCCAGGCCCGGGCCGCCGAAACTCTGGGGAATGCCCATACTCTGTCCCTCACCGCAGGCGATGTCCGCACCGCAGACGCCGGGGCTTCTGAGCAGACCGTAGGCCAGCGGCTCGCTGAAGGCGACGACGAAAAGGGTTTTGGGGTCGGTGTGAATGATCTTTCCGGCCGGGTCCAGATCTTCGATGCAGCCGAAGAAATTCGGGCTCTGCACGGCCACACCGGCCAGCTCACCGAGGTCCTCGAGTCCCGACAGGTCGGTTCGGCCGTCCACCCCCACGGGAAGATCCACCACCTCGAAGCCGGTGGGAGCGAAATAGGTTTTCACCACTTTGCGATACAGCGGGTGAATCGCTTTGGAAACGGCAATCTTCGTGCGTCGTGAGATCCGGATGGCCATCAGCATGGCTTCGGCCAGGCTCGATGCGCCATCGTACATGGAGGCGTTTGCCACATCCATCCCCAAAAGGCGACAGACCAGCGTCTGGTATTCATAAATGGTCTGAAGGGTCCCCTGGCTGATCTCCGGCTGATACGGGGTGTAGGCCGTGAAGAGTTCACTTCTCAGCAGGAGTTGCCGGGTGATTTCCGGTATATGATGATGATAGCTGCCGGCCCCCATAAAGACAGCATAATCGGGTGAGGCGCCCAGGCCGCCGGCCAGTTTTTCCATATGCCTGTTAAGCTCCCACTCGGTAAGGGGCTCAGGCAGGTTCATCTCTTTTTTTCGGCGGCAGTCATCCGGAATACCGGCGAAGAGCGCATCGAGATTCTTCGCGCCCACCACCTGAAGCATTGCTTCGATGTCTTCCCGGGTATGGGGCAGGTATCGCATGATGGTTATCCTTTAAGCATCCCAAGATATTCGGCTTTGGATTTCAAGGCGTTTATCCCGGCCGGATCGCCGGGGTTGATCTCGATCATCCAGCCGCTTTCATAGGGCTCCGTGTTGACCAGTTCCGGATGATCTTCCAGTGTTTCGTTCACGGCGCTCACTTCGCCGCTGACGGGCATGTAGAGCTCGGATACAGCCTTTACCGATTCCACCGTACCGAACACGTCACCCTTGCTCAAGCTGCTGCCCACCTCGGGCAGTTCGACAAAAACGATATCTCCCAGTTGATCCTGGGCGTAGTCGGTAATACCGATACGTATCACATCGCCGTTTTCTTTTACCCATTCATGGTCATCGGTGTATCGAGCATCTTCCGGAAAGTTCAATTCGCTGATCTGTTTCATTGTTTTTCTTCCTCCGTTATTCCTTATTATCATATCATCTCCGCCATGGGCCGGCGAGCCGTACGATGGGGGCGGATATCGTTCACAATGGTAACCGCGATCGATCGCCTGCCATCGGCGATGCTCACCTGCAGG
Source organism: Desulfobacterales bacterium (assembly GCA_040235505.1). Classification (GTDB taxonomy): domain Bacteria; phylum Desulfobacterota; class Desulfobacteria; order Desulfobacterales; family JAFDDL01; genus JBECKW01. Next base: position 2,292 of record JBECKW010000125.1, on the reverse strand, counting down.
CCGAAGGGGAGCTGCCTGGACACTTTGACAAACCCGCAGCAGAGGCCTTTCGGGCTGAAGCCCGCCGGTTTATCCGGGCTGGCGATACTGAAAATTTTTCCATCGTGGATACCGATCCCCATATCGGTGGCACAGGTGAGGACGGTGCCGATATTATCCCCCTCGACGGTCATAACACGTGATTCCCCGCCGGCACTTACTTTTCGTAAATCCTTGCCGACAAACGCATAGGTGAATTCGGCCGTCTTGAGACTTTCGAGCGCCCGGCGGCCGATGAAGTCCTTGGTGAATGCGGATCGATCCGCCGTGTAGGGAAGCGCAAAGGCCCACGGATGATTGATGAACGGCCAGGGGCCGATGTCCTGGTGGGAAAGCGGCAGTACTGCACCGGCCCGCAGGCTGTCGCGTGCGGCCAGGCCGCAGGGGCGGATGCCATAGGCTTTGCCGGCATCCAGAAGACGCAGCCAGAGATGCTCAAGTTTGTCCGGATTCATGAAGATCTCAAATCCGAACTCACCGGTATAACCGGTGCGGGAGAGTAAAAGAGGGGTGCCGTCGTCCAGGCGCGCCATATCGGCTTTGGGGGAGCTTTCGTCGAAATGCCCTCTGAACGAAAAGTAAGGCATGCCGGCGAAAAAGATTCCCGGATCGGCCAGTACGTGTTTGAGAATCTTGGCCGCGGCCGGTCCCTGGATGTCCATTTTTCCTATCCGGTCGCTCAGATTGGTCACGACGGCATTGCGGCCATCGCAGTGCTTTTCGAGATGATCGGCGATCGAATTCCCCATGCCGGCATTGACCACCACCATATAGTTCGATTCCGACAAAAAAAAGACGATGGCGTCGTCGATGGTGAATCCGCTATCATCCAGAAATGCGCCATATACGCAGCGACCCGGCGTAAGCGGTTTTCTGGTTGGTCCGACACAGGCGTCCAGATCGTTGGTGAAGCAGTCTTGAAGCAGTTCGGCGGCTCCCTGCCCCGTAACCGTAACAACCGCCATGTGGCTGGTATCGAAGATGCCGGCACCGGTCAGCACCGCCAGGTGCTCCTCTTTTACCGATGAGTACCACAACGGCATGTCATAACCGCAGAACTCGGCCATGTTGGCGTTCCGGGCAAGGTGCCAGTCATGCAGCGGTGTGTGTTTCGAAATTGCTTCCATGAAATTAAGTTTACTTTCTGAAACTCAGATCCAGGTCCTTATCCATTGAAAGGTTTGAAACGGCTGCTTTGACTTTTGTGATGGGAGTTCCTTCCGGAACAAGGGCTTCCAGGGTCATGTTAAAAAGGGGGGCGCCTGTCAGGGGTGCATGGTCCACGCTGGTGTTGAGGGATACAATGTTGGTGTTCTGCTGATGCAGCAGGTGAACTACTTCCCTGACGATGCCCGGATGATCCATGGCCTGAATTTCCAGTTTGAGAGGCATGGCTGACTTTCCTGAAAGGACCTGGGGGTTCTGGGCATCATGAAGGGAGGTTTCAAACCCCTTTTCAGTGAGGTGGTCAAACTCTCCCTTTATTTTCTCCAGACGTTTTTCATCACATGAAAAAAGCGTCATAATGTAAAAACGTCCGCCCAATGCAGCCATGTGGCTGTCTTCGATATTTGCGCCATGATTGTACAGCATCGTGGAGACCTCATCCACGATCCCCGGCCTGTCCTTTCCAATGAGGAATAGAATCTTATACACTTTCATGGCTGCTCTCCTGAAGGTGAAGCGGGTTGTTCACTGTAGTGTAAATTGTCACATTTTTTAACGCAATTAACAACAGCAAATATATGGCTTCCCGGTGTAATCATCTAACGCGATTTGTGATTCCGACCGGTAAATAATATTTTTATTTTATAGTCTTGACGGAATTGGCAGTGACAACAGCTTGTAACCCCCGTCACATAAGGCACAAGACGCTGGCGCTGTCGAATGTTTCTTGACAATCTGTCTTCAATTTTGGCATATTTTTATTAATTACAGGTTTTTATTGTTCGATCCTTCATGGCCCTTACAGGATTGAATTATGAGCGATACCGGAAAAATCAAAATATTGCCCAACGGCGATCCCTTCGGAACTCACCGCGTTATTACTCCTGAAGGAGTCCTGCCCCAGCCTGCCGAAAAAATAGACAATGACACGGATATCATCTGGGACAATGAAATTCTTGTAGAAGTAGAAGTGCTTAATATCGACTCCGCAAGTTTTACCCAAATCAAGAATGAATCCGGCGGGGATAAAAAGAAAATAGAAAAATCCATACTGGACATCGTCTGCAAAAGAGGAAAAATGCAGAA
>JBECKW010000107.1:0-3626 GCA_040235505.1 Desulfobacterales bacterium | reverse complement strand
CGCCTGGATCGTCTGTGTCATCGTCGGCCGGGAGTTTGCCGTCAGTGGGCTTCGCAGCATTATTTCGGAGAAGGGGGAGGACGTTTCCGCGTCCTGGCTTGGAAAATACAAGACCGGCTTTCAGATTGCCGCGATTATTCCACTTCTTCTGCACTACTCCTATTTCGGGGTGGATCTGAACCAGATTGGTACGGTGTTCCTGTGGCTGTCGCTGGTGATGGCGATCTGGTCCGGCGCGGATTACTTCATCCGGTTTCGCAAGCTGCTTAAATTTTCTGTTGACAAACAGGAGGGAACTCGTTAGAAGAGCATTTCTTGCTGAGCGGGAATAACTCAGTGGTAGAGTGCGACCTTGCCAAGGTCGAAGTCGCGGGTTCAAATCCCGTTTCCCGCTCCATTTTTATTGCCAAGCCGAAGGCCCTTGATCGTCCGTGTGACGGCAAGGGCCTTTTTTTGTCGCCCTCGGAAGTATCTTTCAAACGCTTTTGATGAACGTTTTTCCCCAAAACATTCTGGGAAGAGGGAAGGGCAGCGAGGTCCTCAACTGCGTTTTCCGGCGGCGGCAGGCCGTTGCCGCCGCCGGAAAGCAGGAGAAATTAGAAGAATTTGTACTGAAACCCGAGGGCCATGAAGGTGATATCCTTTTCGTATTCGATCGTTTGACCGGTGGTGGCACTGGTGAAGCTCTCGCTCTGGTAAAACACATGTCCGAGGCTCAGGTTGATGACGAACCCGGGCGACGCCTCCCATGCCACGCCGGTGCCGAGGGTGTTGGCGTTAAGCTCGGGCAGCTCGGGGGTCATGTCCTCGACTTTCACGCCGGTGTAGGTGTACATGTAACCCAGGCTGCCTTTGAGGGTATCGCTGAAGCCGTATTCCACCATGGCACCCACGTCGTACCCGTTGCCCGCGATGCTGTCTTTATTGGCGCTGTCGTTCAGGTAGTAGGTCAGATCTGCTTCCGCCTTCCAATTTTCGGCGAAATTGTAGGAAACGCCCATGGCAAGGATGCCCGGTAGATTATGCTTGCGCGTTCCACCGTCGGTAACTCCCAGCGCTCCCAGGACGCCGAGGGTGTCCTCTTTGATGGTCTGGTCGTATTTCAGATCGACCTGGGTATCGTAATGAATGCCGATATTGACCGCATCCGAGGGCGTGATGTCAAAGCCGATGACGCCCCCCCAGCCGGTCGCATCCTCTTTGTAATTCACGCTGGCGGTGAGCGGGGCGTTGGCCGTCGGCATCAACGGAAAAGAATTCGTGGGGCTGATGGTCACGCTGCCCGAGGCCTTGCGGCTTGAGTCGACGTAACGGAGGCCCAGCGACATGGAAATCATGTCGTTGAATTTGTATGCGCCGCCGATGGTGTAGCCCAAGCCGACCGCCTCGGCGTCCAGCTTCTGGCTTGAAATGGTGGTGTAGTAATAGGCACTGGGAATTGAATAGGCGGCCAGCCCCATGTTGGCGCCCATCATGACCATAAGGCCAAGGGTGTTGGTGGTGGCATCGCCATCATCAAACTTGACCTTGCCACCGCCGAGAACATTGGAGACGCCCAAGAAGCCGGCAAATGGGCCGCTTTTATAAACGGCGAACAGGCCGGGAACGATCGATGGTTCATTCTGGTCGAAGTCCGTGCCGTTTATCTTGTTGTTGTAGTCCTTGGCGATGTATTGGGCCGAAATGTTGCCGTACAATCCATCGTCCATCATCATCACGCCGGCGGGGTTGTACATGACAATGTCCGCCGAGTCGGTGGCGGCGTTCCGATTCAGGGTCCGGATATACTCCGCGCTCCAGTTGGTTTTATTGTCCGCCCCTCCAGCCCAGACGGCGGATGCCGAAAATACTGCGAGCCCCACGATACACAACATCACAAGCAGCGTTCCTTTTTTCATTTGTAAACCTCCTTCACGGTTCGAATGATGCCTCCTAAGGTTCACTTCAGGCCGGATGACGTGCCCTCCGGCCGGCCAGTATGACGAATCCGTTTCAGAAAATAACGATCTTTTAATTTTTAAATTAAAATTGGGAAGTTAGTCAAGAAAAAGTAAGTCCCGGTCGAATTATAGCCTCTCCCGGCAGCGCCTCATAACGCCCGTATACGCTCTCTCGAAAAGCAAGTTCCTGTTGTTTATTCACAAAGAATCGGCCAGTTCCACCCCCTCCCAAATGGCGCGTTTTGCATCGAGCTCGCCCGCCTTTTTAGCGCCCCCGATGATATGATGGCTGATTCCGTGTGCAGCCAATTCCTCCGGCAGCTCGACCACCGAGACCTGGCCGGCGCAGACAACCACATTGTCCAGTTCCAGAAGCTTTTCTCTGCCTTCATGACGGATGCGGAGTCCATTCTCCTCCACCGCCAGGTACTCTACGCCACTGAGCATCTTCACCCCGGCCTGTTTCAGCCGGGAGCGATGGATCCAGCCGGTGGTCTTGCCGAGGCCCGCGCCCGGCTTGCTGCTCTTTCTCTGGAGAAGATGAATTGTGCGAAAGGGCTCTCTTCTGCTGGGAACTCCCAGACCACCGGGATTTCGATAGGCCATATCCACCCCCCATTGGGACATGAACGATTCGATGGCGTCAGGTGCAGGCGATTCATGCAGCAGATACTCCGCCAGATCAAAACCGATTCCTCCGGCCCCGATGATCGCCACCCGCTTTCCGATGCACTTTTTGCTTAGGAGAACCTCATCATAGTAGGCAACCTTGGTGCCGGTGATGCCCGATAAGTCAAGCCTGCGGGGTGCCACCCCGGTTGCAACCACCACCTCCTGAAACCCCTTAAGATCCTCCCCGCTTGCCTTCCTGCCCAGATGCAAATCAACCCCGAGTTGCGCTAGCCGGTGATCGAAGTACCTCAGGGTCTCGGCAAATTCATCCTTGCCGGGAATTCTTCTGGCCAGCAGGAACTGACCGCCGATCTCCTGCCCGGCTTCAAAAAGGCTCACCCGATGTCCCCGTTCGGCGGCGGTCAGCGCGCAGGCCAGTCCGGCGGGCCCGGCCCCCACCACCGCGATGTTTTTCGGTTGTTTCGCTTTTTCCCGAACCATCCGTGTTTCATTGCAGGCCCTGGGATTGACCAGACAGGAGGCGGTTTTGCGCGAGAAGATGTGGTCCAGACAGGCTTGGTTACAACCAATACAGGTGTTGATCTCATTTTCCCTGCCGGCTTTCGCCTTGTTGATCCACTCCGGATCGGCCAGAAAGGGCCTTGCCATGGAGACCATGTCGCTACAGCCATCCGCGAGCACTTTCTCGGCCACCTCCGGCATATTGATTCTGTTCGTGGCAACCAGCGGAATTTTCACCTCACCCATGAGTCTCCTGGTCACCCAGCTGAATGCTCCCCGGGGCACCATCGCGGCGATGGTGGGTATCCGGGCCTCATGCCAGCCGATCCCGGTATTGATGATGGTTGCGCCCGCCTGCTGCACTTGTTTTGCCAGATGGACCACCTCCTGCCAACTGGAACCATCTTTGACCAGATCGAGCATGGACAGCCGGAAGATAATAATCCAGTCCCGGCCGACCTCCTCCCGCACCTTTTTTATGATTTCCAGTGGAAAACGGATCCTGTTTTCAAACGGACCGCCCCACGGGTCCTTTCTGATATTGGTCTTCGC
>JBECKW010000039.1:0-3316 GCA_040235505.1 Desulfobacterales bacterium | reverse complement strand
AGGCCGGCCAGGCCCGATAAGAAAAAGCAGGGAAGAACCACCCGGGAAATGGTCGACCGGCGGGGAAATGTGCTTTTCTTTGCTGTCTTCTTCGGCATAGTTACCTATACTTGAAACATATTGGAGTCGTCGTCAAGCGCAAAAAACAACCTCTCCCAGCCGCAATGGCCGGAAGAGGTTGTCGTCTGTTGTTCAACTGATCATCAGAACTTGACGTTCAGCATCATGCCAAAGGTTCGGGGGTCCCCCGGAGTAACCCCTGTGTAACCCGCAAGCGGATTTCCATCGAAATTGACAGTGGCGTTTTTCTTGTATTCCTTGTCAAAGGCGTTTCGCACCCAGAAGTTGACCATGTATTTCTGGCTGGAGGAGGTCCAGGTGAGGTTGGCATTAACGAGCGAAACGGCATCCTGATAGAGGTACGGCTTTGGGTCCCCCATTTGAGCCACGAGATAGGTATAATTACTCGTATAGTACCCGCCGGTGTAATGCAGTTCCGCATGGGGCACCAGCGTCGCGCCGTCGGCCAATGTAAAGATATGGTCGTAGCCCAGTGTGCCCTCCCACGTAGGATGCCCTGTCTGTTCATCGATCATCAGGAGATAGCTCCCCGGGGTGGTAGTGCCCGATGTCCAGGTAATCGAATCCGGCGGCGTAGTTTTTGTATGCAGGTAACCCAGGCTGAAAGAGAGCTTGTCATTCGCCGTCAAAAGAAATTCACTGTCCATATCCAGGCCGTATATTATAACCTTTTTCAAGGATACGTCGGTCCAGCCGGGAGGCCCCCCCCCTGTGTCATTCAAGGCGTATGAATCGGTATATCCGTCAAGATCGTAATAGAATATACTGCCGTTCAGCCGCAGGCGGTTGTTCAGGAACTGATTCTTGCTGCCGATTTCAAATGCCTGCATTTTCTGCTCGTCAAGCACATTGAACATCCAGGTACCATTTTTAGGATCGGGAGTAACTCCCGCAAATCCCGGCAGAAAGCCCGTGGAGGCGACGAAATATACCATGTTGTCCGGTGTCAGGTCATACTCGAAGCGCAGCTTGTAGGTGATATTGCTCCAATCGGATGGGACGCCGTTCGGATCAAGGACTTTAGTATCCAGGACACTATAGGGGAATGAACCGTCCGGACTATAATACGGCAGATGACCGAAGTCGTGTGTTTGATTCAGGCCTTCCAGAAACTTCAGATTGCTTAAGATCTTGGTCTTGTCATATCGAAGGCCCGCCGTGATCCTGAAGTCGTCCGTAATATTGAAGGTCTCTTCCGTGAAAATCCCATAGTTTTTAACTTGACCGCTCGTGTCTATGATAACCATGTCTAGGTAGCCTTGACCGACACGGACACCTGCATCATATTGATCTTGATTGATTGCATAGATATCTGTCACGTTGTTATGCATCTCGTTCGCGAATTCGTGCTGGAAGTAGTTGGCGCCCACAATCCATGTGAAAAATCGTGACGCGTCCTTGTCGGAGGCCAGTCTGACTTCCTCGGTGTGGTACCAGTTTTTCGGGTAGACGATATTGTCCCCCTGACTCCCCCACTCATTTCCCCATGAATCGGATTGGCGTAGTGACGGAGCCATTGCTGTTTTTTTATAGTCATGGTAGCCCGCGATCCAGGTCAGCGTCATATTTCCGAAGTCGTAATTGGCATTCAGGCCGTATTGATTTAACTTATCAGGATCGGCTTTTTCGGCGGGGGGGTTATAGGGGCCATGCTTATAATTGATGTCATTCGGGCCGTCCAGGACCTGTGACCAGCCGCCATACCATGTATCAAGCCTCTTCGTCGCTCCCTGCACGACGATGTCCAGCTGGTCGGTGGGCTGGAAACGGGCCTTGAGCCTGCCTTCCGTTATTTGCTGGCTCGCCGTAGCATCGCCTTCGGCAAAAAAACTGTCACGTGAATAGTAACGGACCGCAGCGCGGAGCGCTACCTTTTCGCCGACCGGCACGTTGAGAACGCCGGTCGTATTGACAAGAGCGTCCGATCCGACTTCGACGGAAAAATTGCCTTCGAAGGTTCCCAGCTTGGGATCGTTGGTGTAGAATGCGACCACGCCGCCGGTGGCGCTGCGGCCGTACAGGGTGCCTTGGGGCCCTCTCAACACCTCCACACGTTGCAGGTCATATTCACCGCCGATCCCCAGATAAATGCCGTCCACATAGACCGCGGTGGCGGAGGGAAGGACGGCTTCGTTGCCGGGGCCCGCGGCGCCCGTCTGCATGCGCTGAATACCGCGGATCGCAATATTGCCGTTGGTGTTACCCATACCATTGAGGAACGTGACGTTGGGAACCTCAGAGAGGATCTCCTCGGTTGAGATCTTGCCCTGGGAGACCAGGTCCTCCGGCTGCAGGGCTACCACCGAGCTCGGCAACGCCTGGAGCTGCACCGGACGTTTTTCAGCCGTCACCGTGATCTCCTCGAGGGTGAAGGTGTCCTTGGTACTCTTGGTGTCCTCCTGTGCCATGGCAATCGGCCCCAAAATGAGACAGAAGACTGCCAAAAACAATAACAGAAAAACCAATCTTTTCATGCTTCTCCCCCTTTCTTTTTGCATGCCGGACATGTGGTGCCCGGCGGTTACGTTGCGAATAGAAGCGTACCGTCTACTGGAACGCCCCTACCTTTTTAATGCCGTGTACAGTTAAAACGGACTCTTCTTCTTTGGCCATACGAACGTATGGCCAATAAAGTATCCTCAACCGGTCAGTAAAAACGTAACAAAAAAACAAATTAAATGGGCTGGAACCCGAACTATGATCATGCCTTCATATGGTGCACATACACGCCATACTCGGCTGAACAAATTCACTGTTCAGAAGCAGCTTCAACTCGCCTTTACGTGCATAAACCTTTAGTGCATACGAATCGATCACTAAGTACGATTGGCTTGCCAGGTACCATTTTAGTGGCTGGCAAACCTTTCATACAGGTCATTTCAGGGTGGGACCCAAAAATATTTCCGGTTTCCGGCAGAATCCGGAATTGGTTAAGAATTTGAACTAAAATGAGTCTTCCAGAATATGAAAACAGGGTCAAGCAAGAAGGGGTCTTTATTTTCAGAATGAGTCGAGAATCAGATCAGATTTTCATGCTTGAATCGCTTGGGGACCAACAAAAAAACGTCGACTCATCGTACTGGATCTATTCACGCCCCCCCCCTCCGCTCTTATCTCCAGTTTTAGATTATATTAATGAAATATTCCTGACCTGTCAATAGTTTTTGATCTCTGTATATCAATAATTTCCTGTATCTGTAAAATATTCAATTAATGAAATATTTCCAGCCTGAAA
>JBECKW010000007.1:0-8754 GCA_040235505.1 Desulfobacterales bacterium | reverse complement strand
TTTTTCTTGAATGAATAAAATGAACCGGCTCCAAAAGCCAATACTGAGAGAAAGCGTTTAAAAAAACCCCTTCTTGCGCATCTGGAATTCATCATTAGATTCACCTCTTTCATTTAATCTCCTGTTAGAGCTTAAAAATTCTCTCGGCATTCAGATGATAGATCTTTTCCTTATCGCTGTCGCTTAAAATCGGCGCTGTTTCCATGAATTTCACGGCTTCACCATTTGATTCGGGCGGCCAGTCCACACCGAACAGCACATGATCCGGCATCGCCATGTAAGAGCAAATCAGTGCCGGATGAAAGAAATTACCGCTGGTGGCGGCAAAAAAGTTTTCCCTGATATAATCTCCGGCTGTTTTTTTCAGCACCGGACCGCTCGAAGTGCTGAGACCCCCGGGCATATTCGGCAGCGTCATACCCTTCGGAGGTGTTGCACCACTTACCCGCCATATATGGAAAGGCAGTCCCTCCCCCATATGCCCGAGAATGATTTTCAGACGCGGGTATTCATCGAATAGACCGCTTAGGATCAGGCGCATCGCTGCCAAATGAACGTCTGCGGCATATCCATACATTTTCGAGGCCAATACGGGATACCCCTCGTATAATTTTGCCCCGTCCGGATGCGCTTCCGTCGGGTGAAGAAACATCGGCACATCGAGCTCGTTCATCTTTTCGAATATGGGCCAATATTTTTTGTGATCGAGTCGATCCAAATTATCGAGATACGATTTCACCTTCGGCCCCTGCAGGCCGAGTTCCTTGACGGCCCGTTCCAGTTCTTCAACAGCCGCGGACGGTTCCTGCCAGGGAATCATGCAAAAACCGGCAAACCGATCCGGATATCTTTGAACCAATTCAGCAAATTTATCGTTGTGCCGTCTGGCCTTGGCGATGCCTTCATCGCCAACGAGCCCCTCGCCGCCGTCCGACCAGGAAAGGACCTGCATATCGATACCGGCGGCGTCCATGTCTTTCAGCCTCAGGTCGATGTTTGCAATATCACCGATAACGGACATCTTATCCATCGGCACCTTGCCGCCCGCCGAATAGACGGGATCCGACGCCCTTTTTTTCGGCTCCTCGGGATAATCTTTCCAGGTAATATGTTCTTCAACACCGATTCTTTTGGGTCTTTTTATATCAGTTCCTCTCTCTTGTGCCATCGCTTCCCTTTGAGATAGCCCCAGATAAAAAATTGCAGAAAACTGCCCCATAAATTTCAGAAATGTTCTTCTGCTGAATTTTTCCATTTTTTTTATCTCCTTTCTGAATGAGGCCAAGACAGAAGCTGCCGCGCGGGTCACATCGGGTTTGAAAAATAAGGATTATCTCCAAACTAGAAATGGTTAAAGTTGGTATGTATAATTACATCTTGCCATTTTTAAGGTAAAGAAAATACGCGAGTGCAGGATGGAGAATCAGCGCGCCGATCATGTTCACCATAAACATGAAAGCCAGCATTATTCCCATGTCTGCCTGAAACTTGATGGGAGAAAAGGCCCAGGTCGCCACGGCCGCCGACAGGGTCAATCCTATCAAGAGCACCACCTTTCCGGTAAAAAGGTCGGCCCGGTAAAAGGCTTCAGACAAGGATTGACCCGCCCTAACATGGCCCAGCACCACGTTCAATATATAAAGGGCATAATCTACACCAATGCCGACACCCAGGGCAATGACCGGCAGGGTTGACACCTTCACGCCGATCCCTAGCTTTGCCATGACTCCTTCGGCCAGAATCGACGTAAGTATGAGTGGCAGGATGGCGCAAACCACGGCTCTCCAGTTCCGGAATGTGATGAAACACATTAAAATAACCACACCATAAACTAGAAAAAGTATCTGACGGTTAGCCTTTTCGACGACGATGTTGGTTGCCGCTTCGATTCCGGCGCTGCCGGCCGCCAGAAGGAACTTTACGTTTTCAGAGTTATTTTTCGCGGCAAAATCTTCCACCAGGTTCACCACGCCGGTAAGGGTATCGGCCTTATGATCTTTAAGGTACACATACAAGGTAAGCATATCCCGTGATTCGTTGTACATTCTAAGACCCACATTGTTAGCTACAAAGTTGATCGATGTTTGGCTGACAAGGTCGTACCACTTGGGACTCCCTTCTGTAAGGGCTGGGTTGACCTGACGAGTGAGGAGAGCCAGGGAATCGGTAGAGTCCACCCCTTCCAACTGGCGCAACTGCCACTCCAGGGCATCCGTCTTCATGACGGCTTCGTATCCAGTGGCCAAATCAGGTTTCGTCACCACCATTACGGCAAGGACATCCGAGCTGGCTCCGTAATTTTCCACCATGAAAGCATTGTCCCTGTTGTATCGCGAATCAGTCCGCAATTCCGGAGCGCCGGCGTCAAGATCCCCTATTCTCAGGTCCTGTCTCATCATAAGACCCCCAACCAGCAATGGGATTGAAACAATAATGGCCCCAAGAGCCCACCACTTTGTGGTGAACAGGTCCAGGAAAGCATATATCGGATGTCTTTTCTTGTTGACTCTTCCTTCTTCTTCTTCAACAAGGCTTCGAATGGCCGCTGAGCGGCTAACTCCGACGTAGCTTAGCGCAACGGGTACCAGGATAAGATTGGTGAAGATAATAACCGCCACACCGATGCTCGCGATAAAGGCAAGCTCCCTGATAGCGCCTATGTCGATGATCGTCAGCACGGCAAAACCAAAAGTGTCGCTCACCAGGGCCGTAAGACCGGCCAGGAATAGACGCCGGAAAGTATATCGGGCCGCCACTACTTTATGGGTACCGCGCCCGATGTCCTGAAGGATGCCGTTCATTTTCTGGGCGCCGTGGCTTATGGCAATGGCGAACACAAGGAAAGGTACAAGAATAGAATAGGGATCCAGCTCAAAACCCAGAATGGCGGATAAACCCAGTTGCCAAGTAACACCCACAAGGGAGCATACTACAACCACGGCCATACTGCGCAGACAGCGGGTATACCAGTAAAGGACCGCAATGGCGATCAGCACCGCGAGACCGAAGAAGAACATCATCTGGCGAACCCCTTCGATGAGGTCTCCCATCTTCTTGGCAAAACCGGTAATATGGATCTTTATAGTGTCACTTTGATATTTATCCCGAATAGCTTCAAGTCTCGAAGAAAAATCCGCATAGTCGAGTGGCCCTCCGGTTCTTGGGTCTTTGGATAACAGCGGAATAAAAACAACACTTGATTTATGGTTAAAAGCCACTAAAGAACCGATGATACCGGCCCGTTCAACGTTTCGTCGAACCATCTCAATACTTTCAGGCGACCCGTCATATCCGCCGTCAGCATTATCGTCACTGCCCGCAATCACCGGCCCGCCTCCAAAACCTTCCTCGGTCACAGATGACCAGCGCGTCCCGGGCGACCAGAGGGACCTCATGAACATCCTGTCCACGCCCGGAATCAGAAAGGCCTCGTCCGTTATTTTTTGGAGGACATCGAGATACACAGGGTCATAAATGGTTCCCTTGGTTGTCTCCACAGAAATGCGCACGGCATTTCCAAGGCCGGAAAGATCTACCTTATGCTTCAGATAGTTCACGATAAAAGGGTGGTTGGTGGGAATTGTCTTTTCAAAGTTGGCATTCAGGCGGAGAGTGGTCGCGAAGTAGCTAAGCACTATGGTAATAAAAAGGCACGCAAGCACCACGAATAAGCGATGATTAAAAATAATCCGTTCGGGAAGGGAGCCCGTGCTTTCATCAAAATCTTCAACATGTCTTATGACCGGCTGAACTTCCAGGTTGCTTTGAGATTTCATTAGTGTCCTCCCGTATCATTGGGACGTGAGAAGGGCAAATGAACAGGTATAGCGCCGGCATACCCCACCGTCATGAGCTCGTCCTTGCCAAAGGGCAATATTGATGAAATCGGTTCCAGGCGTGGTGTATCAATAGGGCGAATAGTACGTCCCTGATCGCGGCTCTCCATAAGCATCCCAGCCTGGTTGGCAAAGAGCATGGTTCCATCCTCCAGCCGCGCAGCAGCGGAAAATGAGATCTCATTCGGGACATCTGTTTTATTAAAGGTGGCGCCCTGATCTTCCGACCAGTAAGCGTTGCCCCGGAGCCCCACTAGAACAATCTCGCCGGTAGGCGCCACCTCCATATCAAAATAGGTGCCGGAGTAAGGGGTCTCCACACGCCGGAAGAAATTCCCGCCATCCCTTGAGATAAGAAAAAGTCCCCGTTCCCCTGCAATATAATAAGTGTTTCCAACGACACGAATACTGTAGAGATGAAGGTCCATTGGATCTTCGACATGATCCATCCAACATTGCCAATTATTACCGCCATCCTCGGTCTCAAAGGATAGGCCGTAGGACCCAATGACGAAACCCTTCTTTTCATTTTCAAAATACAGATCCAGAAAGGGCTTGTCCGGGATGTCCTTTTCCTGGCCCGCCGGCTTCAAGTCTTCCACCATATACTGGGCGTTGCGTAAGAATCGCCGCGCTCCCGCGTCTTCCGGCCCGAGACGTTCCGCGTATGCTTGGGCTGTCTTAAGGGCCATATACGCAGTCCTCACTCCATCCAGTTGGCGGACCCAGGTCTCTCCGGCATCCTTTGTGTGCAGTACAACCCCGCCGTGGCCCACTGCCCACCCCTGCTGTGGGGTGGGGAAGTAAACCGCGGTCAGGGTATAACTCGTCGGCACATCCGCCTGGCGCCATGTGACACCGTCATCATCGGAAAAAATGATAATACCGCGTTCACCAACAGCTACCATCCGGCTACCCGCGAGGGTAACATCAAGCAAAACGCAATGGGCCGGGTCATTGACCTTAAGCGCCGGACGATCCAGAACGTCGACAACGGGGGCACCGAGGATGACACCAGGAAGAGTGACGCAGCAGGCAAGGATCCCGATCAATAGACACGCTGGTTTTCTCATTAAAAACTCCTAAAATGAGATGTTCGGGAGCAGGCAAAAATATGAGTGCTCCCGAACTGCTATTGCATGTTGCATAAAAACTAACGGATGCCTTCTGCTTGCAGAGCGGCCGGCGTGAAATCCGTATCCCTGTATGGAGGCATGATTTTGAACTGCTCGTCATACTTGTTGTAAAGGTTGCTGGCGACCCACGTGCCGGTCTTGAGATCGAAAAAACCCCAGATCAGTGGAACGACTCCCGGGAGATCCGGCATCACCATGGGAAGCGCAAACCCCGACCGCCAAAGCTCCCCATTCGCGTCATACCTGTCGCTCAGCACTACTTCCCATGTGTCTTCATCAACGTAGTAACGGCTCCTAGGACACTGATGGCGCTTGCCCGGCGCGAGGGTCGCTTCGATGACCCATACCCTGTGAAGCTCATATCGGACATAGTCTGGGTTTAAATGCCGGCTATGAACGACTTCGTACGTATCCCTGGGCTCCATAATTTTATTGCAGTTGTAAGGGATGTACATCTCTTTTTTACCGATGATCTTCCAGTCAAAAACCTTAAGGGAGTCCGATCCGGTCCATACTTCTATTTCATCGTAGAAAGTCACCCCGGAAAGCGTGGACAGCGGTGTATCGCAACAGGCGTTGGGAAGCTGTCGCACCCGGCGTTGTCCGGTCATATAGAGCCATGATCGGGTTTTGGACCCCGTCAAATTCTGACGTCCCAAAATACCCTCACCGGCCTTGATAGGCGGGGCGCTGGGGACAAGCCGAAGCATCCAGTACTCGCCATCCCATTCTTTCTCATATGTCTCCAAAGTGAGGTCTTTTATATAGTAGGGCATCATCTGCTCTGCTTCAGCCGTATTGAGCAAAACAAGCTTTCCGTTCGCCGTGCCCAGGATCGCATCGTTGTGAAAATGCCACGCTGATGGGCGAACATACAGCATGCTGTTCCACATCACTTCCAGCCCGGTTTTGGGAATGGGAAAGGGGATTCCGCCAAAGGCGGATCTGATGTCGTATCCGTCCAGATAGGAACGGGTAGCGTTTTTGTATGTGTTGTCATAAACATACTGGGGCGCGGCGGCAGTTCTGCGGGTCTGGTAGACATTGAGCCGATAAGTGTCCGGATACTTTTTAAGCAAGGCCTTATCCGCTTCGGAAAGTTTATCCGCGTACTGATTCATGTTCTTGGCCGTAATGGTAAAGAGTATCTTATCATCCTTAAAGGGATTTGGCCTGCGACCGCCGTTTACAAACCCGGGGATCGGGGTGGTATATCCGCCATCCCAGGCGGGAATTGTGCCGTCCTGGTTTCCCGCTTTTTCACCACCCAAAGGCGTAAGGGTGGTCTTGAGTTGTTCGGCCTCCTGGGCTGTTACTTTCGCGCTTGCAGTAGAGCCGACACAAAGCAACATTAAACACAGCACGCCGGCAAGAATTGCTTTTATAGGTACACTCATTTTGTTTCCTCCTCTTTCCTGAAATATTAGAAAGCCCTGCGTATAAAAAACGAAACGTAGTCCCTGTCGGCATAGTGTTGATATTCGGTCGAGCCAAAGAAATTCCGGTAGGTCAGCTGAAAATTCCACACATTATTATAGGTGCCCCCGACACCGATGTTGAAGTCCCCCCCGTGGTTAGTGCCGAATTCACCGTTTTGCATCACTGACGCACGACCTTCCGGTGCGTAATTCGCTCCAATGGGCAAGGTCAGGTCAAATCCCGGAAAGAACTGGTACCATTTCGGCTCATAGACAGGAGTTTCAGAGATAAATGGCAACGGAGGCCGCGAGGCCGCGTCAGCCGAGGATTTAGCGCTTGGTTTGTTGTAAGACCCCACTGGCGTCCACGCGGTAGCCGAACGCCGATAGGACTTCAGCTTGGGTCTTACTAGGCGTTTCAAGACGGCGGCCCGGTTTTCGCTCTCCTCTTTTTACAGTCAAGACTTGGTGTAGCTTGCACATGTTTTCCATGACATCGGCGGCCGTTCGCTGTATTCCTGCCGCTGCCAATTTAAGCTCGATCCGGCGCAGATAGGTCATCGCTACGATGCAGGTAAACAAATGGCACCTTATTTTGCTGTCCGTCCAATGGCGTACAGGGCTTACCCCCACTAAATCATCGTCCTTGCTCATTCGAAAACGATCCTCCACCTGCCAACGTTCAAGATTTGCCTGGATGATATCACTGGTGGTCCAATCCGTGTTGTCCGTAATGATGATGTTCTTTCCGAACATGGCTTGCTTTCGGGTAACCAGGTATGCGTTTTTGCGAAAATTCATGGAGAGGCCGGCGTCGTAATGCTCGAAAGTAAGCTCGTAGAGTTCGTGCGACATATGCATTTTCACGCAGAGACGTAGATAGCGGTCCTTAACAGCCTCTTCGTTTCTCCAATGCGGCGTCCTGTCTCTTACCTTTGCCCGCATGGCGAGCAACTCCTGACGGATAGCCTCCAGTTTATCGTTAAACGTATATTCCTGCTTTCGGCGAGAGGATGGATTGTAGGTGACGATCACTGCCCGCTCTTTTCCCCAATATTCTCCCTTGGTCCGATACGCCAAAAGGCATTCCTCTGCCTCTCCCGCCGCCATGAGCCGCCTGTTTTCCGGTGTATCCACCGGCTCGAAACGTTCAAGAGCCGTTGCGGCAAGCTCCTGCGCGAAAAAGGTTGAATAGGTGGTGATAAAATGAATGCGCGAGTGTTCGTCGATCCAGGCGTAATTGTCATCGGCATTCATCCCCTTGTCAATAACCACCGTAAGGCGTTCCTTGGTCTTGTTCAATCCGCACACGACCCCGAACATCTCATCCATAACGGCTTCAAAGTGCTTGCTGTCATGGATATTGCCCGGATAAACGCTGTAATAGAGCGGCAAGCGCGAATCTCGCGCCACTAAAAGCCCCAGACCGATCTGCCTTAAGTAGTGCCGGCCGGCTTTGTTTTTTCCCCGCTTGGCAAGTTCTGACTCGGTATGACTGGCCATGTAGGTATAATAGTTGGTGGTGTCGAATAAAAGGCAGTCCGCCGATGGGGCTTCCACTTGCCAGAGACGTTCAAAGAACGTTTTTGCGATTTTGTGTAAATCCGTCTCGGACACTCGGTCCCATTTTTCCCAGTAGCGTTGACTGGTGAGCTCTTCGATGTCAACGGGTCGTATATGCTGGATGGCGGTGCTCCGATACCAGGAGGCGAGCTTGTTCTTGCTAACGGCCTGCACCATCCGGTTAAGGACGCAGTACAGAAAATACTCACCGATGGAAGGACCCGTCTCCCGGTCCGCCCGCGGAACGATATGATCGATAAGACCACAAAGGTCGATCTCGCTATCGATCTCACAGGAAAGCCATAGTGCCCCGAACTCTTCCACCTTTAAAGTCACAACATCTGCGCCCTGTCCCCGAGCCAAACCTGCAACCTTTTCAGGTGACCCGATGTAGGTCTGGGAGATGACTTTGGGCCTGCCATTGACCCGTGCGATCTCTCGGACATAGAGATAGGGTCTTCCCTTTTTGGTCTTTACTTGGAAGTGAGCCATGAAGGCACTATACATAGTAGGGTCTTACATGTCAAGCACAAAATACCACGAAAGCCTATTTTTTCAAAGGATATCGGCCATGGAAGCGGGTAAAGCTGATGGGTCTTACGGGATGATGTGGCGTAAGGTGCTGTTATTTAAGAGAATTGACGCAGCATGACGGATTATCTCTGAAACTCCTGTTTTTGTACCGGCAATCCCCATGGGATATGCCTTTGGACGGTTGGGAAATTTTATCAACGGCGAATTATACGGCCGAGTGACGACATTTTCCGTCGGCATGTATTTCCCTCTGGCGCCTACCATGGA